>JBASAV010000565.1:0-7290 GCA_049650785.1 Lewinella sp.
CCAGTATCCTGACGGAACCGGTGTTGGCGGCCCGGACGTAGGCGGTTAGCTTATCCACCTTCAGTACGTCGAGGCAATGGTCGATCAGGGCGCCGGCGATCTCCTTTCCGTAGCCTTGCCCCCAGTACCGTTCCCGCAGGCGGTAGGCCAGTTCGTTTTCGCCCTTCCCGTTGTCGTAGACCCCACACAGGCCGATGCAGTCGTCCGCCTCCGATTCAATGGCCCAGACGTGAACGAAGTCGTTCGGGTCCTCATGGCGGCAGATGAAGCGGATGAGCTCGTGATCGCTCTCCTCCCGGTTCAGTGTGCCCTTGATGTGGCGCATGACGTTGGGGTTAGACAGCATGTCGTGGAAGGCGTCCCGGTCGTCGGGGGTAAAATCGCGCACCCTTAGTCGGGCCGTTTGGAAGGGATAATTCATCGTCGAGCTGTCAATCAGTAGCGTCAGATAGTGCGCTTACCGCACGGCGAATAACTTACGGGTGTAGTCCAATAGTTCCGGTCCGCCTGGATTTCCGTGGCCGGGCACCACGTGACGGACCCGGGGGAAAGCGTTCGCGAGCTCGGCGATGGTAGCGGACCAGCGCATGGTATCCGCATCGGCGAGGTTTCCCTTCGTGGCTTTCATCTCCTTTACCAGGCAGCCACCGAAGAGGACCCGATCGGCCGGAACGTAGGCTACCACGTTGTCGGGAGTGTGGCCGGGACCGGGGTGAACCGTGAGGATTTCGGTGGTGCCGACGGACAGGGATAGTCGCTCATTAAAAGCGTTCTTCGGTACTGGATTACCTTCTTCCTGCGCTCGCCGCAATGTTTCCGCTAATCCGTAGGAGGGGATATCGCGGTCGTGAAAGGCGGCCAGGCCGCCGACGCAGTCGTCGTGAAAGTGGGTGGCGACCACGGCCCTGACGGTTGCCTGCAGTTTCGTTTCTACGTAGTCGATCAATTCGGTGGCGACCTCGTCGAGGCAGGTGACGTAAAATCGCTTCTTCGTAGTTGTCGTACTGGGCATGGTCTTCGGTGGGTGTGTCGTAGCGGAAGCCTTCCTGCTCCTGCAGCAGCTTATCGTTGACGTAGTTCTCCAACTGCTTGGAGAGAAATTTGTAGAAGATGAAGCCATGGATGTAATCGCGGAAGTCGTCGGCGTTCATTCTGCCGCGCAGGGTATTGGCGTTGATCCAGCGTTGGGCGTACAGCTGGGCTTTATGCTTATCTGACGAGCGGAAAGGTAGGTTAAATGGGAAAGCCCGAAGGGAAACGGTTCTTCGTGAACCGAAGGGCTATATAATTAGAAGTTTGTGGGTAGGAGGACGATAGATCAAATTAATGGCTCAAAGGGGCCGTCTGAGCATTTAATCTTCGCATCTACGTGTTTGGACGTATATTATGAGTGGGTTTTGTGCCCTCCTTCATCATCTGAGTGGAATAATACACGCTCTTGCTCAGCAGAGTCGAAAAACACCACCTCAAAATCCGTGTCAACATGACGTCCCATAGACTTTTCGCGCCCAGTAAAGAGGGCCAACCTCCCACGGGTCAAAACCTCATTGGGGGTCTTCTGCTTCTAGCGCTGATTTTGGGAACTTACACTCCCCTATTGGCTCAGCCCCGGGGCGCAAACTGGTATTACTTACAAAATGTACAGACCGGCCTGATCATCGATGTGAACGGAGGCCTTAAACAGAAGGGGACAACCGTATGGCCTTATTCGCTAAATTTTTCGGAAGCGCAAATTTTCCGTTTCGACCGAACGGATATCCCGAATGATTTCGGGAATAATGCGAACTATATTATGTCATATGTTCCATCGGGTCCGGCGGTCTTCCTTTCCGCTAAAATTCCCGCACGGGTCAATAGCCCGGACGGTTCGGCTGCTGATACTGGTCCGATTTCCGCGGGAAATGCCCTTTCGCCAATATCCCAAAATCCGCAAGTGGCGACCGATGGAAGAAATACCGACCAGCGGAATCTATTAAGGAGATATGTATTTACCGTTGAGGACAAAATGGAGTATACCACCCCGCGTTTCGACGGTCAGTCAAGTCTGGAAGGTGAATCCAGGCAGATCTGGAAGGTAACCCCCGTTCCGGGTGAGACCGATTTCTATTACATCGAAAATGGCCACTTCGAAGACCGATTTCTTGTCGAGCCGCTGGACCTTCAGTCCGGTGGAACGTTGGTCTTGGGTGAATTCCGGGGTGACGCCCTGCAACAGTGGCGAATCCTGAAAACCCAACCGAATGAGGTAACTAACGTGGGGGTAAGCAATTTCAAGTGGAAAAGAAAGTTTCACTACTCAACCTGGAAGGTGTGGAAATGGGGTAATAAACACCGGTTTACCGGGAAGGTGAGCTGGGATACAGACAACCCGGCGGCGACACTCGCTAAACAGGAGTTGGTTATTCGGAATAGTAAAGGGTTCATCAAGACGATAAGCCTGACGCCGGGACATACAAGTTACGAATTTAGCTTTGTCATAGATTCCGAACCTGATAACGACCAATATTGCTTCAGGCTTACCTCCTTCAGCAAGTGGTCGGTCGAAAACAGGGCATTTACTGATGAGTTATGTGAATTACCCGCTGGTCCTACCAACACGCCGCCTACAACCGGAGATGTAATCTCCTTTGCCTCGTCCCTGAAAGCAGATATTCCTCTTTCTGGAAATATCGTTTACCTGGGGCAGGTGCAGCCAAATAACAATTCCCGCTTGACCAAAGTCCACGTTGCAGGAAATTCATTTACACCCTACATCGTACAATTTCTTCCGGAAGGAAAGACCAGAGAGGATTGTGGTACCGACGTAGGCGTGCGCATCGAACCGGGGGAAGACCTCGAGGGCGACGATCTAGCCACCCTTTACGGAGAAAACCGGCCAAAAACACCCGTTTTCTTCGGTGCTTGTAAACTGAATCGGTCCGCCGGGCAGCTCAACACCAACAGCATCCCGATCCAAATCGATTATATAAAGGAGTGACATTACCCTTTGCTGTGTTAATCGATGCAGAGGGCCGGGAAGCACCGCAGAGTCGCTCCCCCTACCCGTTGCCAAACGGAGTGCCGATGCCCTGGCGCTCGTAAATTTTGCCGGAAGAGGTACGCTCCTAACCGAGCTACCCGACACCACCGCTCAGGCCCTGTAGGGCTGGAGGGTCTACCTCGTCCAGGAGTCGGGCGAAGGCGGAATGGTAAAGACCAAGTTTCGTCTCGGCCGGCAAGCACGCCGGGACGATGCTGGCGGAGATCGCCAAAGACAACTGATCGCGGGACGCCGCTATTCCGCGGTGAACAGCCGGCGGGTATAGTCCAGCAGTTCCGGGCCGCCCACCGCGCCGTGACCGGGTACGACGTAGCGGGCGCGAGGGAACTCGTCGTTCAGGCGCATTACGGTAGTAGGCCACTGGGTGGTATCCGCGTCTGCCAAGTTGCCTTTGTTGGCGCCCATGGCTTTGACCAGGCAGCCGCCAAAGAGCACCTCCTCCCGGGGAACGTAGCCGACAACATTATCCGGTGTGTGCCCGGGGCCGGCATAGACCGTCAGCGTGGCCAATTTACCTGCGTTCAGCTCCAGCCGCTCGTCGAAGGTCCGGGAAGCCACCGGAAAACCCTTTTCGCGTGCCAGCCGGGCCGTGTGCTCGGTCGCGTAGGTGGGGATACCCCGCTCCTGAAAGGCAGCGAACCCGCCGAGGCAGTCCGCGTGAAAGTGGGTGGCAATAACGGCTGTCACCTCCGCGTCCAGCGTCTCGCTGACGTAGTCGATCAGCTCGGCGGCCGCGGCATCGCTGGGCGGACTATCGTAGATGATGGCATCCCCGTCCTCCACCACAATCAGGCCGTTACAGGGTACGCGGCCGAAGTCGTCGGTATCCAGATAGGTAACGTGCACGTAGGTCCGGTCGGTGAGACGGTCTACCCGTAGGTTTTCGGTGGCGTAAGACTGGACGGCGGAAGGGGTGGGCGCGCAGCCAGCTAAAAGGTGAAGACAGAGGAGAGCGTACGCGTATTTCATTCGGGTGGGGATCGGGCCGGCCGGTGTCCGGGCGGGCTAATAACGTCAAATTACAGCTTTCCTTAACCACCACGAGCCGGGGGAATCAGAAAGAAGCGACGGCCGTACCGATCGACTTCCCGACCTTCAGCAACTTGAGGCCGATGGAGGATCCCTGGTCGGTCAGCTTCCCGGCTTGTTCTAGGGTGTCGGTAACCTTGTCAAGTTTCTTGCGGATGTACTGCTTGTCCGGTTCGGCTTCGTCGAGTTCCTCCCGCGAGACCTCCAGTTTCTTGACCACGCTTTCCTCCTCGTTAGCGGGAAGGCCTTCCGCCCGAACGTCACGGATCAGCGCGTCGATCAGCTGGCGAAGCATCGTATCGAAGTTGTCCGGGGGGATAGCTGGTGCATTTCGGATACTAGATGTTGATGCTCGGCCGCACTCTTAATTAAACCACCCGCTCGAAATTTTCTTCCTTCCGCACCGCCCGGGTTGCTTTAGATTCGAAAGTTCGCCCTGAATATCCTGGCGTCGGCGATTGCCCTAGAAGATGCAGACAACGCAGGTGAGACCGGATAGCCACATACACGCTGGGCATACTCACGTAAGGCATACCGAACTCCCTGGCCGTTTGCCGGAGGATACGCGTCAGGGGCCGTAAATGTACCTGGCTGATACCGGGAAAATAATGGTGAATGACGTGCAGATTAAGCCCGCCGCTGATCCAGGTGACCACCGCGCTGTCTGGACAAAAGTCGGCCGTCGTCAGCAGGATATGCCGGTCGTAGGACATCGGCAGCTGACCATGCGGGTCGGGTTCCGGCCAGCTAGTGCGGTCACTCAGGTGGGTGACCTGGAAAATTGCCCCGAGGGCGAGCCCATTGATGGCGTGGCCGAGTAGAAAGCCGGTCCACACCACTGCGTCAGGGGCCGAGAGCAGCCAGAGCGGACCCACCAGTGTATAGGCGATGACCAGACTGCGGGTAAAAAAGAAGTACACCAGCTCCCGCCGCGGGTGGCGATCGATACGCAGGAATCCAATGCGGTCGCGGCGGAAGGAAAAGAAGTCGAGAAAGAACAACTTGAATAGGGTAGCCAGCGCGTAGACGAATACGATGTAGTAGGCCTGATAGCGATGAAACGGCCGCCAGGGCGCGCGGGGGTGAAAACGGAAGAGTTGGAAGGAATCGATCGCCGAGTCGTATTCCGGTACATTCGGAGCCCGGTGGTGGGATTTGACGTGGTTGTACTCCCACATATAGGTATTGATACCGACGAAGTCGAAGACGCGATTCAGCTCCCGGTTCACCCAGCCATGGGGGGAATACGCGCGGTGGCTGGCATCGTGGGCGATCCCGACGGTCATGATGAACATCGTCACGTACCAGAGCACCTGGGTGGCGATCAGGCCGATCCCCTGTAGGCGATCGCTGTAGATCAGGATCCCGCAGATACTAAAGATCCCCAGCAGGAATATGGTCTTACCGATCATCCGGCGGTCGGCAAAGCGGTCCTTGCCCGTCACCGTAAAGTATCCCTCTACCCGTTGCTTCAGAACACGCAGAAATGCCGTATCCGGCTGACCGTAACGGAGTGCCGGGAAGTCGGGATGAGTGGAGTGGTGCACGGGGAGAGTGTTTACCCTTAATGTAGTACAACAGCTTCATGTTACCACACGCATTTCGACTGAATGATGACCGGCCCGGATCTACAGGCTGCGATCTTTGGACAAACGGCAGGAAAAAAGTGGATGAATCCGCCCAATGGATAGTGGACGCTGATAGTAGCCTGGGCGACGGCGCGCAGGTAAAAAGCCGATGCCAAGCGGTTAGCTGACCGGGAACCCGTTTCCATTTCACCGATGCTCCGCTATCGTAATCATCCTCCGTCCAGTTATCCTGCCGGCAGATGGTAGCTATCCGGCAGTGCACAACATCACTCGCCGTTGCCGCCACGCGTAGCGGTGGATGCCATCGGAAGCTTACTTGAGTAGGAAGAGACCTACTGCCTCACGTAGTCCACCCCTTCCTCGCCGGGAGGATAGTACATTATCAGCGTGTCTCCGCTCAGGGCGAAGGCCTCACAGTTTTCGGTGGAGGGCAGCACCAGGTACTCTCGGGCTCCAGCCGCGTTTGGGGTATCGCTTGCGTAGGGGCAGTCGTCGGAGCGCCGGAACGCCATGAACTGCGGCGCTTCGGGCAGTCCCTCTCCGACGGCAAATTTGACGCTGTCCGCTTTGACTTCGATGGTCCCGTAGGGATAGCTCTGCCGCTTCCACACGCCGAGGAGTGGGTCCGCTGCGGCTGGTGCTGCGGCCTCTTCGGAGGGACCGCAACCGGCGAGGACCGCCACGATGAGCAACAGCAGGAATGGACAAAGATTTTTCATGGGGACGGCCTGTTTCTGCCTATACCAATCAGCAACGAAGGTGTTCGATGAGACTTTTCACCTGCGCTCCGGCGCCACCGTTCGAACTTCTTATTTAGATAGTTGTCTAATTATCTAAATGAATGAATTATTCAAGGCTTTGAATGACCCGACGCGGCGATCGATCCTGGAACTCCTGCGCCAGGGGGAGCTTACCGCCGGGGAGATTGCCGACCACTTCGTGATTTCCAAGCCCAGTATTTCCCACCATCTGGACATCCTGAAGCGGGCGGAACTGGTGCGGGCCGAGCGGGACGGGCAGTTCGTGCGCTACGCCCTGAATAGCACCGTGATGGAAGATATGATTGCCTGGTTACTGACCTTTAAAACCTCCGACGATGCGTAAAGAAAACGTTTCCCAAATCCTGTGGATCATCGTGGCGATCCCCTTCCTCTACCTCGCTTTCATATACGCCGACCTGCCGGCAGAGGTACCGATTCGCTTCGGGCCCGACGGACAACCGGTGGCCTACGGGCCGAAGGCGATACTGTGGATCCTGCCCATTGTCGGTCCATTGCTCATCGCCATCATTTACAGCTTCGTGCTGCCGGAGGCGACCTTCTCCCGGCGGCCGCGGAAGCTGTGGTGGATGATCCTACTGACTACGGGTTTTCTTTCGGCGCTGATGGTCTACATTATCTGGGGGACGAGTCGGGGGGAGCTGGTCAGCATGCAGTTCATGTTTCTCCTTTTCGGCGGACTTTTCGTCGTCATCGGGAACTTCATGCCCGTAATCCCACCGAACCGCTGGATTGGTATCCGACTCCCGGTCACGATGCGCGACGAGGAGGCGTGGTGGCGGGTGCATCGCTTTTCGGGACCGCTGTGGGTGGCGGGGGGTGCATTCATTATGCTGGCCAGCCTGTTTCTGTC
>JBASAV010000566.1:0-7145 GCA_049650785.1 Lewinella sp.
CGGTCGAAGGCCTTGAGCTTGAACAGCTCGTTATTGCCACCCACGCTGGCAACCGGACCCACCACAATGCGGGTATTCTTGACCAGGGCCAAGAGCTCCTTGCGCCGGGTAACACCCTGACTTCTCACTTGCAGCAGGCGGTCCTTGTAGGCTTCGCTGGCCCCAAGCCGGCTACCTATACGCAGGTAGTCACGGAAGGGGGAGCCATCAGTTGTCCGTATGCGTTCGATGCTTTCGCAGATTTCATCAACAGCCCGGTTGGTGTAAGCCACCAGCAACAGGTTTTCTCCCGTGTTCAGGAGGAGATGGCGGACCAGGTGATGGAGCATCTTGCTCGTCTTGCCCGTACCCGGTGGTCCCCACAGCAGGAAGTAGTCCGGGGCGGTGATGATCTTGCGTAGAATGGTATCCTGTTCCTCCGTTAACTCGTCCGATATCTCTGTCGGGTGGGGAGGGGCCTGCCGGGGTGGGGCCAGCCCCAACCACTGCCGGCGGAAGTCCGGAGATGCCGATGCCCAGAGGTGGAGCCCCAGGTAATGATTGCGGAAGCTGCTGTCGAGCACGTCCTTCTCTACGGCCCAGAACGCCTTGCGGCGGAAGGCGCTGTCGTTCAGCTGCCGGTTGCGGGGACGTAAGAGCAGGACATCCCCTTCGACGGCGACAATGGTTGACTTGAATATCTGTGAACGTACCGCGTCCCCGGTTTGCGCCTGCTGTTCGGGAGTGCCGTAAAGCGCCACGATATCGCCCTGCCGGAACTTGACCAACAGATCGTCATCCGCACTGCGGTTGAGCGTTAGGATGTTCTCGTCCGTGTCGTAATGGGCAAAGCGCAGGCCATCGAGCAATTCAAAGCGCTCCACTTTATCGGCGCGATCGTCCAGCCACAGACTCGCCAGTCCGTTTAGGCGGTCGGTACCCTGCTCACCGATCTTAGCTAGCCGTTGCTCCCGCGCCACAAAGCCGAGATAGGCCCCGAAGTAGCGGCGTTCGAGATCGTCGAGCTTGCCGTAGCATTCGAGGACGGCCTGGTGGTCGGCCTCCGTGAAGCGGCCAAGGTTTTTGAAGCGGCTGGGATGAATTCTGGCGAAGAGGGCATCGGTCTGTTCCCGCAGATCGAGAACCTCACCCCGGTGGGATGGCTGCCCGAGTTGGGCAATCATCATTTCAAGTCCTACCAACTGGTTACGGGCGGAGAGCGCCTCCATCTGCCGCGTAAACTCCGCCGGTGCATAGCGAATGGGCTTGTCGTAGTCAACGCTGTAGAGAATATAGGAGCGGACGTTCGCCTCCTTTCCAAGTGCTTGGTTGATCATCAGATCGTACAGTACCGTCTGTACGAAATTATCACTACGGATACCGTGGATATTGGGATTGAATATCTTACTTGTTTTGAGTTCGACGATCGATGTAAGCCCTTCCTCGGTGTCGCGTTGCGACTGGAGCAGATCCAGACGTCCCTGTAAGCCATAAGCCGGAGAGAGAAAGGTGGGCTCGAGCATCACCTTATTCCGTTCGATGTCTAAGCCGGTGAGCAGCTCGCGCACGAAGCGGGAAACCGTCAGGAAGTGGTGCTTCAGGTCACTGACCAGGTCGCGTACTTCGGCATCGGAGAACAGACACAGCTCCAAAGGCTGCATCTCGAATATCTTGGGCAGCACATCACGGAAGCGGATCTCCGGTTCCTGGACCAGCAAGTCCAGAAAGGTATTGACGATGTTACCACGTACCAGCGGCGGGCGCTTCTCGAAGGGCAGCAGCCTATTGGGGAGGGACGACCAGGGTTGGTACTGGTTGCCGCTGCTGAAACAGTAAGCGACGTCCGTCACGTTCACGAGGAAATCCGGTTCGATGACCAGCTGGGAGGGGTAGAGGCGGTCGGTGCCCCGGAGCTGGGCGTTGATGAGGTTGAGGGTGATGAACGGGCCACTGATTTTTTCCAGGATCGATATCCCGTCGCGGACGGGTGAGTCGGCCAGTTCGGCCTCCCCGTAGGGAATACGATAGACCATCTCCGGGCGGCGTTCTTCCCGCACCAGGATTTCCTGTGCGGATGTATCCATTTCCAGGTAGACCACGCGGAGCTGGTAAAAGTGCCGGCGCACTTCGGGCTGTTGATACTTGGGGTATGCCGCTTCCAGGAAGGGCTGAAGCTCAGCCGGTACTGGTAGCGTGAACAACGCCTCCGTGAGTTCCCCTAGCAGTCGGAATCCAATTTGCCCCTGCTGATCGAGCGTTTCTGCCGTCATGTCGGGTTGGCGCATCCGACGGAAAGATCGCTCCTGGTAGATGAGCTGACGAGAGAGGCCGTACTTATGCGCAGCGAAGGTCACCCGGGCGTATACCGTGCTGAAGTGGAGTTTATCTACTTCCGTAGCTCGCTCGAATAACTCCAGTAATAGCCGGCGCTGCGCATCGATCCGCTGGGGGGGAGAAAGTTCCTCGTTTTGAATCAACTTGCGAATGCGCCCGTAGAAATGCCCGCCCAGGGCCCGTTCGCGGGGAGAGATATCCATACCGCGGTAAGATAGCCCCTTCGTTGAATCTTACTTCCTGCGCACCGGCGCAAAAAATCCGGTGTTGAGAAAAATGTCGCTGTTTCCGGCCAACGAGTCAAGACTGGCGTTCGTCTATCCTCGAATGAAAAGACAACTACTCGTTTACCTAGTGACATTGGGCTACGCAGCCGCCTCGTTCGCATGCAGTTGCGTGGACAGTGCAGTAAGTCTGGAGCAGCGGATATGCTCCGCCAACGCCTCCGACGGGTTGGTCCTGGAAGTGGTGCTCATTGATCAGCCGGACACGGACTCGAGTGTGGTCCGGATTGATCGCCAACTGGTGGGCACGACGGAATCGCGGGAATTAACGCTGGTAAACGGTTCCGGTAGTTTCTGTAGCTTTTCGATCGATGGGGCCGCCATCGGTTCACGGTACCTACTTTTTGCATCACGCGAGCAAGTATCCACTGGCCGGTTTCTCTTATTCACCTGTGGCAACTCATCTAGCCTCTACGCCATGAATCGACCCGGTACCGAGATTGCCTATGGCGTTGCACCACAGGAAGGCCGCTTTGCCCCACAGCTACGGTTCGAACCGTTCGACCGGTTCAATCTGGGAAGCAGCTGTCCCATTGATGTGGGTGAACTAGCAAGCTATAGTCGGTTTGCTAATCTCCAACTTTTCGCTAACCCAGGTGATGGCCGCATTCGGTTCAACGTGACGACCGGTACTTTTCCGCCACTCCAGCAGTTGCGGGCCTATACGGTTCTCGGCCAGGATTTGGGTACCCTGGCCCTATCCGACTACCGGGCCGGTGCCGAACTGGACCTGTCAAACCTGCCCGGTGGCCTCGTGCTGCTGGAAGTGACCGACGGGGTGTTCCGCCGCACGTTCCGGTATCTTCGGATGCGTTGACGTAGATCATCCTACCCACAGGTCCTTGCCGGCAAAAATGGTCTGTAGGGTGGGGTAGGGATAACCTGCCAACGCTGACCTGGGCAGACTGCGTCTAGCCGGCTAAAATTCACCCCCGATTCATGCGCATAGTTCTGCTTCTTCTCTTATTTATCCCCGGCGTGGCACAAGCCTGCGACTGTCTGGGTATACACATCCCGCTCGAGGATGCCCTGTGCCAAGCGGACACGAGCGGTATCCTGGTCATGGAAATCCGCCTGGTGCGGCAACTGGACGGAAACGCTGCGGAAGTCACCGTAGAAGATGTATTTATCGGCGAAACGGACCAAAGACGGCTTACCCTCAGTGCCATTCATTCTTGTATGTGGTACATCGGAAACGAACCGGTCGGTCAGCGCTTCCTATACTTTTACCGTCCCGACCCCCGGTCAGCGGGACAGGGGGACTTGTTTGAATGTGGGTTCAACGCCAACATCTACCGCATAGACGACAGTGGGCAACAGCTCGAGTACAGTTACACGAACGGCGGCCACGATGGCATCAATGCCGGCCTGCGCTACCGCCCCTTTCGCCACATGCTATAGGGTTCCGCCTGCGAGTTGGTGCCGGGGCGAATCACTGCGTTATCTTCTCCAGTGGAAAAGGTCCAACTACTGACAAACCCCGGTGGAAGTGCCGTGACCCTGACCACGAGGGAGGGGATGTTCCCTGCCCTTACTCATCTGGCCTGCTATTCCGTCGATGGCCGCCTGCTGGGCGAGATGGGAATGGAAGAATACACGCCCGCAACGCCTATTCACCTCCCGGACCTGCCCGTTGGTATCCATTTGATCGTCGTGACAGATGGCGTGTATCGCAAAACGCTCCGGTACGTGAAGACCTACTGAACTGCCAGCGGATACCGATAGCACACCTTAACGGATCGGCGAATTTTCGCTACTTTGCCCGAATGAACCGGCAGCAATTACTTGATACCCTGCACCTGGACATCCCGGTGGTGGTATCGCCCATGTTTATCGTCTCCCAGCAGCAATTGGTACTGGAATGCTGTAAGAACGGCGTCCTCGGCACTTTCCCCGCCCTGAATAATCGCACGACGGAGGGCTTCGAGGAGTGGGTGATCGAGATCAAGTCCGAACTGGCTGCCGAGGCGGAAAAAAGGGGAAAGCCACTTCCACCCTACGGAGTGAACCTGATCGTGCACAAGACTAATCCCCGGGTTCAGGCCGATCTGGAGGTCATCGTGCGCCAGGAGGTACCCCTCGTCATCACCAGCCTGGGCGCCGTGAAGGAGGTAGTGGATGCCGTACACAGTTACGGCGGTCTTGTTTTCCACGACGTCACCAATACCTACCACGCCCAGAAGGCGATCGATGCCGGGGTGGACGGTCTCATTCTGGTATGTGCCGGGGCAGGCGGGCACGCCGGTTCGTTGAACCCCATTCCCTTTGTGGCCGAAATTCGGGAGATGTTTGATGGCATCGTTCTGGTGGCCGGTGCGCTCAGCACGGGGCGGGACGTGGCTACGGCCATGCAAATGGGAGCGGACCTGGCCTATATGGGAACCCGGTTCATCAACACACAGGAAGCCATAGCCGACGAGGCCTATAAGGATATGATCATCAAGTCCGGTACCCGCGACATCGTCTATACCGCCTCGGTCTCCGGCATTCCCGCCAACTGGATGGTCGCCAGTCTGGAAGCAGCCGGTATTACGAAGGACATGTGGGACCAAAAGGCCAAAGCCGACTTCGGTGCCGAGCACGAAGCCAAGGCCTGGAAAAATCTATGGAGTGCCGGCCACGGAGTAGCCAGCATTAAAGACAATATCCCCGCGGCGGAACTTATCGAGCGACTCAAACGGGAGATGACCACGGCCATTGAAGAACAGGCGGCTCTGCTCAATAAATTTCCGAATGCGGAAGTAAAAAATCAATAGCGGATGTACGCCCCCAATCTATTCAAAAACAAAGTGGCCTTGGTCACCGGTGGTCGGTCGGGAATCGGCTATGGTATTGCGGAAGCCCTCCTGAAACTCGGGGCGGACGTGGCGATCTGTTCCCGCAAGGAAGAACCGCTCGCGGAGGCGGCCGATCAGTTGAGCAAACTCGGCAGCTGCCTGTACCAGACGTGTGATATTCGCGACGGAGCGCAGGTAAAGAGCCTGGCCGAACGCATCCAGGCGGAATACGGGCGACTGGACCTGCTCGTCAATAACGCGGGCGGACAGTTTCCCAGCCTCGCTCGCGCCATCACCGACAACGGATGGAACGCCGTCATCAACACCAATCTGAACGGTACCTTCTACGTCAGCCGGATTATGGCGGAGTACTTTTTCATTCCGCAGTCGTCCGGCAACATCGTTAATATCATCGTCAACATGGCGCGCGGCTTTCCCGGGATGGCCCACACCGGCGCCGCACGCGCGGGGGTAGAAAACCTCACCAAAAGCCTGGCACAGGAATGGGCGACCCACAACGTGCGCGTTAACTGCGTGGCTCCGGGTACCATCATCAGTTCCGGACTCGATACCTACGCCGAGCCGGTGCAGGCCCTGCTGGACGAAATGAAGGAGGATAATCTCATGGGGCGGCACGGTACCGTAGAGGAGGTCGCTAACGCCGTCCTTTTTCTGGCCAGCCCCCTGGCGAGTTACACCAGCGGAACCACGCTGTACGTCGACGGGATGGATCACCTGCACTCGAACCGAATGCGGCTCGTCAACGGCGTGCGCTCATGAAGTACGTCGTCACCGATCGCATAGCCCGCATCTCCTTCAACCGGCCCCAGCGGGCCAATGCTCTCGACGTCGAAGCCTGGCACGGACTCCGCGACGCTTTCCACCGGGCTGACGCCGACGAAGACGTGCGGGTCGTAATTCTGGCCGGAGAAGGAAAGCACTTCTGCGCCGGTATCGATTTGAGCGTCCTGAAAGACATGCAGTCGCGCTTCCAGGGAGACGGGGAAGTCATCCAGCAGCAAGTCTACGCATTCATCACCGACCTCCAGGACTGTATCAATGCCATCGAGCGCTGCCGCAAGCCGGTCATTGCCGCCATCCACGGCAGCTGCATTGGCGGCGGCGTCGACATCGCCGTAGCCTGCGACATCCGTTACTGCACCAAGAGCACCGTCTTCAGCGTAAAGGAAGTGGACCTGGGCATCGTGGCCGATCTGGGTGCCCTCCAGCGCCTCCCCCGCATCGTTAGCCCTGGCACCGCTGCCGAGCTGGCTTTCACCGCCCGCAACTTCGACGGCAAGGAGGCTCTCCACATCGGACTGGTCAGCGATGCCCTCGGTAACACCGCCCAGCTCGATTACCGCAGTACGCAGGCCGCCGAGTCCATTGCCACCAAGCCGCCCCGGGTAATAGCCGGTATCAAGCGTACCCTGCTACACCAGCGTCAGCACAGCATCGAAGAGGGCCTGGCTTTCGTGGCGGATCTCAGCAGTCGGTTGATGGCTGGGTTGGGGTAGGGCTCTAGGACATCGGACATCGGATGCCCCTTATCCTGCGGGTACTAGTGATGGCGCTTTGGCCGGCCGGCTAAGAAATACGAGAGTGATTTCCTTATCCTGCGGGTACTAGTGATGGTGCTTTGCCCGGCCGGCTAAGATTTCGGGTGACCCTTATCCTGCGGGTATTTGTGATGGTGCTTTGCCCGGCCGGCTAAGACATCGGATGACCCCTTTCCGACGGCCTGCGCTACGCGCTAGGCCATACGAAAGGG
>JBASAV010000567.1:0-1945 GCA_049650785.1 Lewinella sp.
ACATCAGGTAGAGTAGTCGCAAACGAGGTCTTTTGCCCGCAAAATAAGGAGCACCGCGCTCTTCATATTTTTTTGCGGCGGAGCGCAGGAGAAGCGGCTATTCCCGACAGGCAATATGGGCGGCGTACCCGGTTCCCAGGTCCAGCGGCCGCACGGAATACGCCACCCCGTCGATACTTACCCGCTCCGTCATGCAGTCGATCTGACCGGGGTCTAGGTAGAAGCCCCGCCCGTCCGCCTTCATCACCGCTTCCTTGCGCGTCCAGAGCCGGTAGAATTCAGCTGTGGGGTCAGGTAGTGAAATCAGGTAGCCATATTCCCGCCGGGTGAATACCCGCCGGAATTCGGTCACGTCTACCGCCCCCACCCGCTCCACGTCGATGCCCACCCGGCCCACGCCGGTAGCCCCGCAGCAGACAACCACGCCCTCGGTATGGGAAATATTGAAATCAAAGTCCGGCAATTGCGGCAGATAGGGTCGGCGGTACTCGTCAAGCCGAAGGTCTTCGAGGGCCGGCCGTTCGTCGGTGGCCGCCAGGGCAATACGGCGGATCAGCAGCTTACCCAGTACGTTCGCCTGACGGTCCTGCCAGCGTCGGTACCGCCCGGCCTTTTCCCGCAGATTGGCCGGAAGCTCCCCGAGCAATCGCCGCCAGTCCACGCCGGGCAGTTCCGAATCGTTGGCTTGGATCAGGAGATAGATCAAGAGTATTTCTGGCCGATGTACGCTTCGATATTACGGGCTACGGTCAATACGGCGGGTGCCCGGTACATGTCTTCGTGGCGTGCTTCAATATCGTCGATCAAAAGCCGCCCGCCAGTGAGGCGCTTCCATTCCTCGATAACGTACTCGTGCTTGGTCCACTCCCGCAGACTCTGACTGCGTAGCAGCAGTACTTCTCCGTCGTAGATCGGCCAATCGTAGCGATCGAAAGCATCAATGAGCCCGGTCTTGAGCCGCCGGGCCCGGAGCCGCCGGCGCAGGTCCTCACCGATCCAGGTGTCGGGGAGAAAGTCGGCGGCAAACTGCGTCTTTACCCGGCCCCACAGGCCCACCCGCATATGACTCCAGTACCAGGAAACGGAACCCCGGCTCCGCTCCTTCCGACCGCCCGTAGCGGCGGGATCGTTGCCCGGCGGGTCGATGTCCGTTCCGATGATGAGGGGAGCCGGCCGGCCGGCGGCCAGCAGCTGACGCCCGATCTCCAGGCAGATCGCCCCACTGTAGCAGTAGGCCAGCAAGACCAGGGGATCGCTGACCCCCAGTTTATCTATTTCGGCCAGGTAATGCCGGGCCATCTCCTCGATGGTGCCATCCAGTTCCGATTCACCGTCCAGCCCGTTCGGCTGCAGGGCGTAGACCGGTCGGTCGGGATGCAGGTGGCGCACCAGTTCATCGTACATCAGCACGTGGCCCTCCCCCGCGTGGAAACAGAATATGGGGGGCTGGTCACCGGACACCCGCAGCGGTACGAGGTTATTCCAGGGCTCCGTGCCGGCTGCGTCGGTGACCACCGCCTCCAGTTCCCGCACGGTGCGATGACTCAGCAGGATGGCGGGCGACAGGCGCCGATCGTAGCGTTCCTCGATCCGGCCGAACAGCCGCAGCGCGAGGAAAGACGTGCCCCCGAGGTGGAAAAAGTCGTCATCGATTCCGATCCGCGAGGCTGGTAGCAGATCCGACCACATCCGCACGAGTTCTAACTGGACAGGTGTCCGCGGCGGCACGTGCGGCGGTTGAACCGCTTCCGGCTCCCGTTGGGGTACGGAGGGCAAGACGGCCTTGAAACTTTCGGTAAAGCTTTTCCCGGTGGGGAGGTCGACCAGGTGGCGCAGCAAGGTCTCGAAACCATCCAGGAACCATCGGATCTGGGATTCCGGAACGCTGTCCGGTTGGTGACGGAGCACGATATCCCATTCGTCGCGCAGCACAATGATGCAGGTC
>JBASAV010000568.1:0-8212 GCA_049650785.1 Lewinella sp.
CCATTACCTGCGGTTCCCCCTTCAGGTGGGGCTTCAGCTTGGATTGGAATTTCGTGTGCTCGTCATCGGCCACGTGCTGCTCGAAGTGGGCGTACGTGTCCCAGCATTCCATGGTGGCAAAATGAGCGGGTTTGTCGCGGTCGCGAATCAGGTAAAAGAATAGGCATCCCTCCTTGGCGCGGCTGGCTTTAGCGTGCTCGGCGAAGGTGCTGGCGAAATCATCCGCTTTGTCCAGTTCGAATTGGGCGGTCAGGTAGAGTTGCTTGGACATGGTTATGGTTTTGCTCTCCTAACTCTGGATGGGGTAGGGGGTTCATGTTTCGCAGGATTGTCTTGGGGTTACGGTTTCCACGGTCGGACACTCGGGGGACGGCTAGCGCCGACACCCCGAGGTCCTACATTTTCCCTTACTGGAAAGGTAAGACTTCGGAGTGTGCTTGCACCTCCGAGTGTCTGGAACAACCCCGCTGGCTCTACCCACGGCCGGACACTCGGGGGACGGATAGCGCCGACACCCCAAGGTCTACATTTTCCCTTACCGGAAAGGTAAGACCTCGGAGTGTCCAACGGACCTCCGAGTGTCTGGTCACAGGCAGAATAAGCTAGACGTTAAACCGGAAGTGCATGACATCGCCATCCTGGACGACGTACTCCTTGCCTTCCACGTTGAGCTTGCCGTTATCGCGGGCACCGGATTCGCTGCCGTAAGTGACGAAGTCTTCGTAGTGGATCACTTCAGCGCGAATAAAGCCTTTCTCAAAGTCGGTATGGATAACCCCCGCTGCACCAGGGCCTTTCGTGCCGCGGGTGATGGTCCAGGCGCGGACTTCCTTTTCGCCGGCCGTGAAGTAGGTCACCAGATCCAGTAATTCGTAGCTGGCGCGAATAACCTTGTTGACGCCGGGTTCGGAAAGGCCCATCTCCTCGATGAATTCGGCTCGTTCTTCCTTTGTTTCCAACTCGGCGATATCGGCCTCGATACTGGCGGAAATGAGGATGACCTCGGCCTTTTCGTCCGCGACGGCTGCCCGGAAGGCCTTGGTGTGCTCGTTGCCGTCGTCGATGCTGTCGATATCTACGTTACAGACGTAGAGAATGGGCTTGCTGGTGAGGAGCATGAGTTCCTTAACCACCTCCTGGCCATCCTCGGAGGTGTCGAAGCTACGGGCGGGATTTTCGCTTTCCAGGTGAGCGAGTAGGGCTTCACCTACCTCTACGATTCGCTTGGCTTCCTTATCGCCACTCTTAGCAGTACGGCGGAACTTCTCGACCCGCTTTTCTACGGTTTCGATGTCCTTCAGGATCAGCTCGGTATCGATGATCATTTTATCGCGGACCGGATCGACGTCGCCATCGACGTGGACGACATTGTCGTCATCGAAGCAGCGCACGACGTGCAGAATGGCGTCGGTTTCCCGGATGTTGCCGAGGAACTGGTTGCCGAGACCTTCGCCTTTGCTGGCTCCCTTGATGAGTCCGGCGATATCGACGATGTCGACCGTGGTGGGGATAACCTTCTGCGGATTGACCAGTTCTTCCAACTTATCCAGACGCTGATCCGGTACGGTGATAACACCGAGGTTCGGATCCTTGGTCGCAAAGGGATAATTGGCCGCCAGCGCCTTGGCCGAGGTCAGGGCGTTAAAGAGGGTTGACTTCCCTACATTCGGTAGGCCGACGATGCCGCATTTAAGTCCCATAGAGCGTTCCTTTTGCTAAAGGGCGGCGAAGGTACGACGTAGCGGACTGCCAAACTAGAAGTTAGGCCCTTTCGGCTGCATCAGCTCCTGCAGGAAATACTGCATCAGCTCCGGCTCGAAATTGAGCAACAAGGTGGAATAGGCGACCAGTCCGAAGACGGCGCCCCACAGGTGCGCATTGTGCCCGATATTTCCCTGCCCCTGCTTATCGGCGTAATGAGAATACAAAATGTACCCCACCCCGAGAATAATCGCGGGAAGCGGGGGGAAGATGAACCAGTTCCAGGGGCCGAGCATGATATAGGGCCACAGCATAGCCGCCACGCCACCGGAAGCGCCCAGGCTGGCGTACATCCGGTTGTCCTGGTGGCGGAGATAATCCGGGATGCTGGCGGCCACGATCGAAACGCAGTAGAAGACGAGAAAGGCCAGCTTGCCGAAGGTGGGACCGAAGAGATAATTGGAGAAAACCATTTCAGCAGTTTGCCCGAAGATGTACAGGGCATACATATTGAAGAGCAGATGCTGAAAGTCACCATGGACAAATCCGTGGGTGAGAAAACGGTAGTACTCTCCCCGGTTCTTAACCGCCGAAGGCAGGAACATCAACTTGCTCTTCAGTTCCGGATTGTTAAAGGCCTGCCAGGAGATCAGGCAGGTAATGATGATGATAATGATCGTCATGGGATGTATTTCGGTCGATCGGGCTATCTTTCCCGCACAACCATCATCAATGATCTACCGCACGCTATTGTTGCCCTCCCTACTAATTATCGCCCTGTTCGTTATGGGTTGCGAGGAGCAGCAATCCACGGTCGAGACTCCCCCAACTATGAGCGCATCCGCCGATCCGGGCATGGCCCACACCGTTTACTTCTGGCTGCAGGACAGCCTCACTCAAGCCGATCGCCAAAGCTTCGAGGAGGGTGTCCGCAGCCTGGAACAATCACCCACCGTACGTCGCCTCTTTCTGGGCGCCCCGGCTTCGACGCCGTCCCGTGGGGTAGTGGATAACAGCTTCGACTACACGCTGGTCCTCTGGTTTGATGACGTAGCCGGCCACGACGCTTACCAGGTTTCCCCAACCCACCTGAAATTCGTCGAGGATCACGAAGCCAAGTTCAAGGAAGTACGCATCTTCGACCACAACAGCCTATAGCGCCCCCTCGCGCATGGCCGAGAGAGCCCGCCGTTCATCCGGACCGATCTTATGTAGTCTTCTTCTTCGGTACCAACGCAGGAAGTGATCCATCTGCCGTAACGACCAGTTTGCCGTCAGCAGGGATGCTACCACATAGACCTTCCACGGCCAGGACACCAAGAAGAGTACCGGGAGGTACAGCAGCGTACCTACCGCAATCGCGGCAAAACGCACCGGACTGTAAAACTCTATGGTTTTCGGTCCTCTGAGCGCGATTCCTTCGGCCAGTAACCATAGCGGCAATAAGGGCAACAGCAGGACGATAGCCACTACACTTCGGAACGGAGAAGCCTTTGCCGGCCGTTCGGTCACGTCTTCGTCACGCACGCCCAGACGTTGGAGTTGGGCGGCGTAGCGCAGGATTAAGGAAGGATCAATGGGTAGCTTAGCTGCTTCCCGTACCTCAACCTCCAACTGCTTACCGGAATGCGTAATGCCTTCCGGCACGGGCTCCAGATTATTGCGGGCGATGGTCAGGCGCATTTCGGCAGTTGGGTCCTGGTTCTCCTTCGGGAGTTGTATGACATGGGCCGAGAGCGCTTCACGCAACGCCTCGGTGAGGGTGCGGATTCCATCGGCTTCGTTACGGCGGTACTGGTCCAGGTAATCGCTCGTGCGCAGGGGTTCCCCGCAACGGATCATCACCGTGGAGCGGCAGCGTTCCGCGGCGGTGAAGTTGACACCCACCGGTACGATATAAACATCACCCAGCGTGGTATCCCGATCGAGGGCACCCAGGGCAATACGGGCGGTGCCCTTCCGCAGGGGGCGGAGTTGTTTTTCGTGGATGCAGCGTCCCTCGGCCAGGATCATGATGGCCTTACACTTACTCAAGGCGGCGTAGCACTGATCGAAGGTATCGTAATTCCGTGTCAGCTTGCCGTAACCCCCGTCCTGTATGCGGTAGACGGGAAGGATATTTAGCGCGCGCAGGGTGAGGGTAGCGAGGCGGGATTTGTAGAGATCTCCCCGCGCCAGGAAATGCAGGGTACGCCGTTGGAAACACGCCAGAAGGCAGGGTTCGATGAAGGCCGTAGGGTGATTGGCCGCCAGGATGACAGCGGAATCAGGCGGAATATTCGCCAGACCGGTGATGTCAATATTTCGATAGTAGTAGCTCAGTACGTAGCGGGCTACGGGGCGCACCAGGTAATAGAGCATCTACAGGTCATTGCGGCGCGCCGCCAGTAAGTAAAGGACCGACATCCGTACGGCCACGCCATTTTCTACCTGTTGCAGGATGATGCTGTGCTCCGAATCGGCGACCTCCGTGTCGATCTCCACCCCGCGATTGATCGGACCGGGGTGCATGATCACGATCGGCTTCTCCAACCGGTCGATCCGCTCCTTCGTGATACCAAAGTAGCGGTTGTATTCCCGCAGGCTGGGAATAAATTTTGTGTCCTGCCGCTCCAGTTGGATGCGTAGGACATTGGCTACGTCACACCACTGCAGGCTATCCTGTACGTCGTGGCTCACCTCAACGCCGAGCGTACCGATGTGCTTAGGAATGAGGGTAGGGGGACCGCATACCCGCACATTCGCTCCCAATCGCTGCAAACAGAAGATGTTGGACAGTGCCACCCGGGAATGGGTAATGTCCCCGAAGATGCACACCCGCTTACCGCGCAGTTCGCCACCGAGCGCGTCCCGCATGGAATAAGCGTCGAGGAGGGCCTGGGTGGGGTGCTCGTGCGTCCCGTCTCCGGCGTTCACGATGCTGGCGTCGATCTTTTGGGACAGGAAGTGGTGGGCGCCGGGCGCGGGATGGCGCATGACGACCATATCCACCTTCATGGCCAGAATGTTATTGACCGTATCCAGGAGACTTTCCCCCTTTTTGACCGACGAGCTGGAGGCGCTGAAATTGACCGTATCCGCACTGAGTCGCTTCTCGGCGAGTTCGAAACTGATACGGGTGCGGGTGGAATTTTCGAAGAAGAGGTTCGCAATGGTGATATCGCGCAGGCTCGGCACCTTTTTAATCGGTCGATTGATGACCTCTTTGAATTCCCGGGCGGTGTCCAGGATAAGCTCAACGTCGGCCGGGGTCAGGTATTTGATGCCGAGAACGTGCTTAGTCGAGAGTTGCTGAACGGAGGCCATGTAGGGGATTAGGATCCGAGAAGTAAAATTTGGTCGCTACCGTGGGTTTCCTGCCACTGAACGTCGACGTATTCGTCGGTCAGGGTATCCACCAGCAGGCCGCGATAATTAGCCTGGATGGGGAGGGTGCGGCGGAAACGCCGGTCGACCATGACGAGCAGTTCGACCGCGGAGGGCCGACCGTAATGATTAAGTGCCGTCATGGCGCTGAGTACCGTACGGCCGCTAAAGAGTACGTCATCGACCAGGATCACCCGCCGGTCCTCCACCAGAAATTCGATCTCGGTGGGGTAGGCCTTCATCGGGCCCTGCTTGGTACGAAAATCGTCGCGGTAGAAGGTGATGTCGAGTTTGCCGAAGGGCAAATCCGTCACCCCCAGTTCGCGCAGGCGACGGTGCAGTCGTTCGGCCAGTTGCACGCCACCTAGCTGAATACCGATAAGGCAGCTGCTGGAAAAGTCACCGTGTTCCTCGATGAGGTGGCGGCACAATCTTTCGATCGTGAGCGCGAAGCGGTGGCTGTCGTGTATGGTCCGGGTATCGGTCACGGGGGCGAAGGTAGGAAATTAGCCAGTACGGGGAATGAACCAGCACGCCCGAATATCCGAACTACCCAATCGCCCAATCGTTAATACAGTCCCATATATACCGACTACCCCACTATGCAATACCGCCCCGGCCGGGAAAGTGATTTCGACCACGTAGAAACCTTTGTCTGGCAAGCCATCTTTCCCGCCTTTGACGTGCCCGGTCTGACCGAAGCCGAACGGGAGGAAAACGATGGGGTCGTGGAATCCGCTAAAGAGCGACTACAGGTTGCACTGGACAGTCGTAAGCATACCGTAACCGTAGCCTGGGACGAGCGTAAACGCAGCCTGGCCGGGTATTTTATCCTACACCGTCCCGATCGTCGGACGCTACTGGTGGAATCACTGGTGGTGCGCAAGAGCGACTGGGGAAGCGGGGTCGCCCAAAAGTTGTGGGACAGCGGTCTGGAGGGCGTTGCTTCTACCGTCAGTGTGTACGCCAATGCCCGACACTACAGTGAGCGGGCGCTGGCTTTCTTCAGAAAGCAGGGGTTAGAAGACACCGGGGAGTCGATAGGGGAGCTGGCCATTGAGCGCATACTGCTACTCCGTGAGGGGGCAGGAGTGGACGAGCCAGCGATGGAAACGGAATACGATAATTTCCCCACCGAGGAAGACGAGCCGGTGTTCGCTCCGGTCTACGCCGCCCTGCCGGATTACCAATTGGCCGCGGAAGAATTATCGACAGATTTATCGTTCGACCGGGAAACATCCAGCCTGAATACGGACCAGATCAACGAAGTGGAGGACTTCATCGCGAAGGCCAAACGGCTAAAGGCCGAGCAGCGGGAGCGCGTCCTGACGGGGGGGCGTCACCCGGAAGTTCCCTTTGAGATCGACTACGGGACCGGCGAGGATCCGGTGGGTGAAGAGACTTCCACGAAAGAACCGGACAAAAGGTCCTCGCTTGGATTTGAGTTTGCCTTTGATGGGGAAGACGCTACTCCTGCGCGCGGCGCCCAAATATTTACTGAGAGCGACGAGTCCGTTGGCGACCAACCCGAAGGTGAAGTGCCGGTGGAGGAAGTTCTCGAACTGGAAGATATACCCGAATCGGAACCGGAGGTGACGCCCGCTGAGCTGCGGGAAGAGTTTGAAGACCGGCTGGGGGAGCGTCTGACGGCCTACTTCGGTCCCGATCAATTACCCCGCTACCTCACCGCGTACCGGCACGCCGACAATTTCCACCGGATCCGCGATGTGAACCTACACAGCCTCAGTCAGTGGATCAATGGACGGCCGCCGGGTGGGGAAGTCGCCAAACGGAAGAAAATGGCCCTTGGCGAGCTGATCGAGTACTTCGTGGTGGAGGCCGCCAGTCAGCTGCACGAAGGCCGCATTCCCCAGAAGGTCCTGCGCTTCCAGGGGGCCGATTGGGAACGTACGGATCTCTTCGAGCTGGTCATGACGTATCTGGATTTCCGGGCGGTGTCCGAAAAAGTATACACGGATTTCGTCACCATTCCACCCAAGGTGCTGAAGCGAGCAAGCGAAAATTACCTGCGTACCAGTCGGGATGAACGCTTGTTCTTTATTTGTGATCAAACCCTCTTCGGGTCTGGTAAAAAGGGCTTTGCCATGACCGATGCGGGCATCTACTGGAAGAATATTCTGCAGCCCGCCGGAGCGGCTACGTACATCACGATCCGGCAAGTAATGGTAGAAGACGATCATCTCCTGATCGATGGACAATACTTCGATGCCGGCGAGCGATTGAACCTTCAGGCCGCGCTCTTACTGGATAAGTTACGGCGACTGGACCCGCCAAAATAATTACCTTTGCGCCCCGAAACGCACCCCTATGCACTACGTCACCCGTCGCGAAACTTTTAACGCCGCCCACAAGCTGGCGCTGGCGGACTGGTCCGAAGAACGCAACCGCGAGGTATTCGGTAAGTGTGCCAACCAGAACTGGCACGGCCACAACTATGAGCTGCGTGTGACGGTATCGGGCACCCCGGACCCCGTAACGGGATTCGTGATGGATGCCAAGGTCTTATCGCAGATCATCAAGCGGACGGTGGTGGATATCCTGGACCATTCCAACCTAAATCTGGACATCGATTGGTTCACCAATCGGCTCCCAACCACTGAGAACCTCACGACCGCGATCTGGGAGCGACTGGAAGGGCCGGTAATCGAAGCCAGCGGTAAACTCTACCGGGTGCGACTCTACGAAACTGAAAACATCTACGCCGACTATTACGGTCCGGCGGGAAGACCATAAGCTATGCCGTACGACAAGACGCTGATCCACGATAAGTCGGTGACCAACCAACTGAGCGAACACTTCACCAGCATCATCACCGAGTTAGGCGAGGACGTCACCCGTGACGGCCTGCTGAAGACACCGGTCCGGGCGGCAAAGGCCATGCAATTCCTCACGCAGGGCTACGAGATGAACGCGGAGAATATCCTGCGCTCCGCCATGTTTGCCGAGGACTACTCGGAAATGGTCATCGTGAAAGACATAGAGTTCTACTCCCTGTGCGAGCACCACGTTTTGCCGTTTTTCGGTCGGGCGCACGTGGCTTATATACCGGACGGGTATCTCGTTGGGCTAAGCAAGATTCCGCGGGTCATTGAGGTCTTCGACCGTCGTTTGCAGGTACAGGAGC
>JBASAV010000569.1:0-5809 GCA_049650785.1 Lewinella sp.
ATATCGACCAGCACGAAGGTGGCCAGGGCAATTAGCAAAGCGTAGCCGGCCGTTCGCCAGGTCAGCCGCTTCTCCCAACCGAAGCGCGACCAGTCCCAGTGACTGCTCCACAGCAGCAGCCCCACCACCCCCAGCCCGAAGAAATAGCCAAAATTCCTATCCGCCAGCGAGAGCACCGGGGCGATCGCCATAACGCAAACGACGATATAGGGCCGGGATAAGAACTGGTAGATTCGATTTTTCATCCCTAGGCTGCAGTTTGTTACGGTATATCCGTGGGCGTGCCCGGCGGATATATAGCATAATACAGTCTTTTTCTCTGGAATATCTCCGGCCATGGCTTACATCCACGCCCTCATATCGGGTTATTGTGGCCGTTCATCGGATGCCGACCTTCCCCCGCTGTGGAGGTTGTTGCCTTGGTCGATTACGCGAATTATTTTCGTTGGCTACCGATTACCGACTCACTACCACGCGCTCCGTATCGCGCACCTCATCGTCCACCAGCCACTGCAACTGGTACACGCCGTGCGGCAGGTCGGGAAACGGCAGATCCACCGGATTGCCGGCCCCGGCCGCGTATTGTCCGGACCATACCCGTCGCCCCAACGAATCGTAGAGTTGCAGGGTGAAAGCACGCCTGGTGCCGGGAAGTTGCACCTTGGCCATACCGCGAAGCGGATTGGGGTAGACCCGCAGTCCGCTCACCTCGAACGGGTTATCCACGGATACTACCCGACTGATCAGGGCTACCCCGTCCGCGGTCTCACCACGCAGACGGTAGTAAGAAACGCCGTGGTGATCGTTTCGGTCGGTGTAATTTCTGGCGGCTATCTGCGCGGACGACAGGGGTTGGATGGTGGTGAAAGGCTCCTCCGTATCCAATCGCCGCTGTAGGGTCCAGGCGTAATCGTAGTCGCTGACTTGCGTCAGCCAGCTCAGGTGGACCGTGGTGGCGGTCTCCCGCGTGGCCGTGAGTTCGGTAGGCATCAACGGGAGAGGCTCGCTGAAGTTGGTGCCGCAACCGCTCAGTTCGTCAGCCAGAGCGGTGGGGGGCACGCTGACTTCGGTAATCGCTCCGGCATGGGTAAGCGTGAGCGTAGTCACGGACGGGCTGGAGAGGGATGTGGTCTGCGCCACCAGCAAGGTGGACGCCGCCGCCAGCCACCCGAGCAGGTAAGCCAGGCGAAGGACCGTGCCGCTGCCGACTATCATAAGCCGGTGACGAAATTGAAGCTTTCGACGTAGGTCCCATCAAGTCCGCCATCGTTGCCGTAATAATAGTAGGTTATTTCGACCTCCTCGGCGAGCAAGCCGATCACTTCGTCTATACCTTTGCTGTCCTTAGCGCCGGTCTCAAATTTCGCGATCACTGCAGTGGTGAATTTGTAGACTATGGCCACCTGATTCCCTCCGCCTTCCCGGTAAGCGGTGAGTATTATCTCATCGAAAAATTTACCCCTAGCGGCTGCTACAAATAGAGCCGGAGTAGCCCGATCCACCGATTTGCCCAGTAGGAAGGCACCCTGCGTAAGCTCCTGGGCACCGCCCCGCCCCGCGTCATCGGTAGCAAAACCGTAGGAGAAACTGCAGATCTTGATCTGGTCATCATAAGCGACAGCGCTTAGCTCCCCGCTAATACCGGGGACCTCCAGCGCGTAGGCCAACTGCGCGGACAGCAAACACGGCAAGGCAAGGAGCAGCAGGCCTAGTAGGCAACGGTGTAGATAAGTGTCATACATAATGTCTTGTCTTTGCTGCGTATATGTCCTCGATCCTGGTGCTGTTACACGTGGCCTTCAGCAACCCCATACTACCTGGTCCCCACGTTGTCTCCGTTTACGCAGAATCAGCACCATCGGGATCAGGGCCTTGTAGATGCACAGCCGGTCGAGGCGGGGAAAGACGTACTAGCGGAAGGCCAGGTAAAAGGTCGTCAGGCCTGCGGTGGCTTGGCTGTTTGGATCGGAAAATTGCCCAAGTCTATTTATCGGTGTGGGTGGTATGCTTCACCGCGTACACGAGTTGGTAAAGGAGCTATACATACGTTCCGATTTATCCAAGATGCCGGCGGAGCGGTTTCTTCAATAGGTTTCGAACGTCACTAAATGGGTTTATCCCTATCCGTAACCTCAGACCACCGGGATTGAAAGATTTTTTCGTCTATCCGTTCCGCATTTAGTTGCTGAAGGAAGTCCTGGTAATACAGGTTATTGTCCGTCCAATACCCGTAATTCTGTTCGTCCGGTAGGCGAACGCTAACCCTGCCGGTGCTATCCAGCCCGATTTCACGCTTTGGATACAGGGAGGTTTCATCTATTTCGACCAGCCAGGTATGCACCTCGCCTATTCGATCGTCATAATCCGGATTGGCAACCGGTATAATTTGTTTTAATACGAATGTTACGCCCCTCAATAATGTACCCATCGCGCCGGTTGGGTTAGGATCACGCCCGGATCGGGCAGGCATACTAAATTGGAGGTAGATCACTGCGCTGCGGGGAAATTAAAATTATTGAATACCGTAAATTTATGGAGTATCCGACGAGGATCGTCAATGGCCCTAAAATCAGTGCCGACCAGGAGGGAAGTGGACTGTTGAGGGGCTTATCCAGAATCCACTATCTTAGGAAGTAACGCCTTGCCTACCGTGGCAATAAAGATTTGAGCATACAGACACTCACTGAAAATAGTATAAGATGGCACGCCATACCGCCTGGCCCCGGCTACTGATATGCTGGGCACTTTCCCTGTTTACCACCCTATCGGTAAGCGCCCAAACGGATAGCCCGGACGGGGCGACAGCTGCCCCCGTACTGGAATCCCATACCCTTTCCAGCAAGTCCACCGCGGCCCGGATCACCTATCATTTATACCTGCCCCCGGCCTATACCACTGACACGGAACGCCGCTTCCCGGTTATCTACTGGCTCCACGGCTCCGGTGGTTACCCACCCGGGGTGCTCCCGATGCTGGCGGGGCGCTTCGCCCGGGCCATAGCGGCCGATAAGATGCCACCCGCGCTGGTGGTGTTTCTGGACGATGGTTCCGGCAGGAGTATGTGGGTCGACGCTAAGGATAAGTCGGTAGACATGGAAACGATGATCGTCACGGAACTGCTTCCACACCTTGATGCCAACTATCGAACCTTAGCTTCGCCCGCCGGTCGCTTACTAGAGGGAGGCAGTATGGGTGGGTACGGCGTCGCACGCCTCGGACTAAAGTTCCCCGAACTATTCGGTGCGGTATCCATGATCAGCGGTGGTCCCCTGCAGGAAGTGCTCGTTCCGGCGGATGCGCCACTCGTCGGTGCCCGACATGCACAGCGCATTCTGGATGATGTCTACGGCGGAGATCCCGACTATTTTCGCGAGCTGAGTCCGTGGCATCTTGCCGAACAGTACGCCGCTGACGGTCCGGGTGACCTGCTGATCCGCATTATCGTCGGGGGTGGAGACGAGGTCTATGAAAACAACCGACGCTTTGCCGAGCACCTGGAAGCACTGGACATTTCACACACCTTTCACCCACTCGCGGGGGTACCTCATCTCCCGAAGGCGGTCTTTGCGGCCTTAGGGGACGACTACTGGACCTTTTTTGCCGAATACTTCTCCGATCTAGGGGAGTGAGCGTCTCCGTGGAGATTGTATCCCGGCTTCTTTGACTGCTTATTTCCTGCGCTCGCCGCCGTATATTACCGTAGCCAACGCTATAATTGTCAATTTGACTAATAAAGGAGTGGATGCTCTCTACTCCGTGCCCGGCCCTTCACGTTAATCGATCGCGCAACAACACATACCGTTATGCACACCTGGAGTTCTCGCCTATCCGTAGTTCTTCTCCTGCTTCTTTGCACTATGGATCCGTGTCTTGCCCAGGAGGGGACAACCGACCTAATAGCAGACCACCAGACCATCACGGTCACGAAGGACATTCCCTACCGCGAGGGAGAGAGTGATGCCTGGAAGCTGGACCTCGCCCTGCCGGAGAACTTCACCGAGGGGTTGCGCCCGGCAATCGTGATCGTTCACGGCGGCGGCTGGGCGGCCGGATCGAAGAACGTGGACGTCTTCCAGCATATGATGGTCAGCTACGCGCATAAGGGGTACGTGACCATTAACGTCGAGTACCGGCTCACCGGAGAGGCGGGCTTTCCCGCCTGCATCGCCGATGTGAAGAACGCCGTCCGCTGGTTGCGGGCCCACGCGGAAGAACTGCGCGTCGACCCCGACCGCATCGGTGCCTACGGTCACTCCGCCGGGGCACATCTGGCCCTGATGCTCGCCATGACCTCGGAGGAGGACGGCCTGGAGGGCGACGGCGGCTACCAGGATTATTCCAGTCAGGTGAACGTTGCTGTAGGGGGCTCTCCGCCGACCGAACTGGGCCGCGACGTACCCATGGCCGACCCGAAGTGGTGGCCCATCGGCTATATCGGTCCCGATCATCCGCCGCTCTTCCTGGTGCAAGGGCTCAGCGACGGGATCGTCCTGCCAGAACGCACGCAGGACTTCGTAACCAAAATGGAGGAAGCGGGGGCGGACATCAAGTACCTGGAGGTAGCAGGCGGTCACGGCGTAGCCTATGCGGAACAACTGGGCGTCACGGATCCGGCCATTGCGGAGTTCTTCGCGGATCACCTAAATCCAGAAAAGTAACATGAATAAGATGAAGCTCTTTTACGCCAGCCTGCTTTTACTGGGGCTATCCATTCCGTCCTGTAAAAGCTCGCAGTCGGAACCGGCCGGACCGCCGCAGGAATTCACCGCCGTGGCGGACGATGGAAATGTCGCCGACCCACAGGAAGTGGCCCAAATGGACTCGCTGCTGCAAGCGTGGGTCAATGAGGAGAAACTCAATTGCGTCACCGCCTTCGTTGCCAAGGGCGGGGAGGTACTGTACCATAAAGCCTTCGGTTTTCGGGATACCGCCCAGCAGGTGCCCGCCCAACCCGATGACTACTACGTCCTGTTCTCGCAGACCAAAGCCGTCACCACCGTGGCCTTCATGACCCTGGTGGAAAAGGGCCTGGTCGCCGTTGACGACCCGGTGGTCGATTACTTCCCGGAGATCTCCGACCAGGTGGTCACCAAAGTGAACGAGGATGGTACCTACGAGACCCGCCCCGTCGCGTCCCCCATGACCTTTGCGCACCTCATGTCCCACTCTTCCGGCCTCGGCGCCGGTCTGGTCAGGGAGATTCGGCAACGGGAAAGACAGCAGCAAGCCGAAGGTTCGGGGGAGTCCGCTGCCGGCGGACAGCGAAGCTTTGGCGGTGACGGAAAGGCCCGTTACCTCGAAGACGAAATGAAGAAGCTGGCCAGCTACCCGCTCGGTTTCGACCCGGGCAGCGAATGGAACTACCACGTCAGCACCAATATGCTGGCCTATATGATCGAGGTCATTTCCGGTCAATCATTGCAGGAATACGTGAAGGAAACCGTGCTGGACCCCCTGGGGATGGACGAGACCGACTGGTACTACGAGCCGGAAGCCCTCGACCGCTTCGTCGTGCCGCACACCCTGGTCGACGGCAAGCTCATGCCCGGGTCGACCAACTTCTCCGAAGGGGCGGTAAGCGAGGAGCGGACCTACGCCGAAGGGGCCATCGGCCTTAACGGGCCGATCGAGGACTACGCCAAGTTCTGCCAGATGCTCCTGAACGAGGGTGAATTCAACGGGAACCGCATCCTGCAACCCGAAACGATCGCCACGATGACGGACGAAAATCAGCTACCCGATGAAAATGCCGGCGGTAAGGGTTTTGCCTTCGGACTGGGCTTCGAGCTACAGAACGAGCGCAAGAAGC
>JBASAV010000570.1:0-3715 GCA_049650785.1 Lewinella sp.
GTACCATTAGGGGCTTCCGTTAGCTTTCGAACCCAGGTACCGGTGACCACCAGGCTCACCGTATTGGGCGAGCAACCGCTGGAGCGTACGTTCACCGAATCGACGGACGAGCACGAACTTCCCATCCTGGGCCTCTATCCCAACCGGCTGAATACGGTGACTTTAGAAATGGAAACCGCATCGGGGACGGTTTTTCACGATACGCTGACCGTTGAAACACCCCCGCTGCCCGCTACCTTTCCCCGCATCGTCGTTACCCAAAGCGATCGTGACCGGATGGAACCCGGTATGCACCTCATCGACCTGCTGCTTGCCAACAACGGCACGTTTTTGCCCTATACCGTCATGTTCGACGATGCGGGCACCGTTCGGTGGTACATGGACATGAGCGAAAACGAGCAGATCACCTACACGCCTTACCGGCTCGAAAATGGTAACTGGCTATACCTCAATTGGATCGACTTGCTGGAGGTAGATGACCTGGGGCGGACGGTCAGCCAGGAGCAGATGTATAAAGTAGCCGGCAACCACGAGGTAGTCGAAATGACCGACGGCCGGCTGCTTATGGGCGGTTCCGGCGCGGATTCTTACGTTCTTCGCAACGGCCAGAAAGTACCTACCCGCTTCGATCACGTAGTAACCTGGGACCGCGAAAAAAAGCAACCCGGGCATAGTTGGGATCTGCGGGAGGTGCTGGACGTTGGCCGCCAGGTATTCCCCGCCGACTACGGCATGGACCCGGCCACCGACTGGTTTCACGTAAACTCCGTGTTTCCGACTTCCGACGGCGGGGTTATCGTATCGGGTCGAAATCAGGGCGTGGTGCGCGTGGATGAAGACAACTCCCCCCGGTGGATTCTGGCCCCGCACCGGCAGTGGGGGCGCGCCGGATTTGACGGCACCGGCGAAGTAACCTCGGGCTATCTCCTGACGGCGGTGGACAGTACAGGCAACCCCTACCCGCGGGAGGTGCAAAATGGAAGTTTATCACCGCCTGACTTCGACTGGCCCATGGGGCAACACTCGGTATCGCTGCTGGAGAACGGTAACCTTTTACTTTTTGACAACGGACTGCGGCGGAATTTCGGGCCACAGGGTAGCTATTCGCGAGCCGTGGAGTACGAAATCGATGAGGAAGCGAAGACCGTCCGACAGGTTTGGCAGTACGGAAAGGAACTGGGACTGGACATGTACAGCCCCATCACCAGCGACATCGACGTACTACCCCAAACCGGTAACCGCCTGATTACCTCGGGCAATATCCGGCGGACCGACGGCGCGGCACACGCCAAGTTGCTAGAGATCACCCACCCGGGTAACGAAACGGTATTTGAAGCCGACATCTACTTCGAGGACGCTTTAGGAACCGGCGCGGCTACCTGGGCTCAGTTTGATATCGTCTTTCGCGGGGAACGCTACCCTTTACTTCCTGAATAACCCTATACAGTATGTCATTAGAAGTCATCGCCATCGGACCGCCACGTACCGGAACCTCCTCCCTCAAGGCGGCACTCATTACGCTGGGATACGGGAAGTGCATGCACATGGACGAGCTCTTCAACCAACCGGAACTGGTTGATCTGTGGATCGAACTATTCGAAACGGGCACAACCGATTACGACCGGCTATTTAGTGGCTACCGGAGCAGCACGGACTTCCCCGGCTGCCTGGCGTACCGCGAGCTGATGGCCCGGTACCCCGACGCCAAGTTCATCATCAACTACCGCGAGCCCGGGCCATGGTACGACAGCATGCGCGCTACCGTGGATGAGTTCGTGCCGCAAACACCGGAGGCGAAGCAAGTCCTGCTGGACCGCGGCCGGGAGCAGCCCCGCTTCCTGGGTATCGCCCGGACGTTAGGGCTCGTGGAAAAGTACTTACTGCGGCAGCATTACGGTGGAGCGTTTGCCGACCGGGAGCGGACCCTCAAAACCTACCAGACGTTTTTTGAGGAGGCACGGGAGACTATTCCGGCCCAGCGACGCATCGAATACAACGTATCGGAGGGCTGGGGGCCGCTGTGCGACTTTCTGGAAGTACCGGAGCCCACTGCGCCTTTCCCCTTCAAAAACAAGCGGGCCGATTTCATCAGTCAGATTGGTGGAATGATTACGGGTGGCGGGAAACTGCAGATCAAATAACTTACTCTTTTCCCGCGCTCCGGCGCAAAAAATCGCTGTTTATTGGCTTTAGTGAACAACCAGGCGGGCGACGCCCAGCTTGCGGCCCGAGGAACGGGCTGACCCCAAATGGTTGTCAACCCCAGGTCCCCCGATGCGATAATCTCCCTATGGCAAGGCAATACCGGGAGGGATAAAATGTCCAGCCGGTCCTCATACCCTTTGATATCTATAGTACGGCCAAAAGTCAAACCTGTTGTCGTCGCTACTCCGGCGGACATACCCGCGAAAAAGGGGGGACAGGATGAAAGCATCACGCGGGATTTCGTACCTTCGTGCCACCGATGAAGCAGCTGCTTTCCATATCGTTTGTCACCCTTCTTCTGCTGCAGGTAGGCAGCGAGGCGGTGATGATCCAGTGGCAACAGCATGCTCGCGAAAGCTTCGCTGACTTATTCTGTGTGAATCGGGCCCAGGAAGATATTCCCATGTGTTTCGGATCCTGTCAGATGCCGGAGCTCTACGCCGGGCTCACCGACGATACCGGCAAAGATGAACTAGCGCCGGCCAATAATTCACCGGTACAGTTGGCCTATTTGCCCATCCTGCAATTCGACTTTCCCGCCCGCCCCCTGCCGCCGGTTCCCTCCAGGCTTACGCCTCCCCGGACCGTGCCCGCTTTCCTCGGCGGCGATTACCGGCCTACCGCCCTTCAGCCTCCGTTGGCCTAAGATCTGCGGAGCCCTTGCCGTTGCTTTCCTGAATCTGCCCGTCAGACTGCGTTATCGTTTACCGGTACGTGGTCTCCACACCCCGGCCTATCGCCGGTGGAACGCCCCTGGTCCCCGCGACGCCTCTAGTGTCTACGTCCACGTCTTTCCCGATAGGCAAGGGAGGATGATGGCCATCCTATAATCTCAAGTCTGATATTTATGCTTTACCGCTATCTGGTAGCGCTGGCCCTGGCCATCGTGCTACCCCGTATGGTCGCGGCCTGCGATGCCTGCGGCTGCGGGGTCGGGGGCGGTGGCTTCGGCCTCCTTTCCGTTTACCGTAACAACTACGTTGGCCTCTCCCACGGCTATGTTCCCTTTCGCAGTCGGTTATCGAGCGGCGAGTACACGGGTACGGAAGACGTCTTCCATACCACCGAATTACTCCTTCGCTACGAACCGCTCTTTCGGGTACGCGCCGATGTTTTCCTCCCCTACCGGCACAACGTTCGCAGCGGTCCGGCAGGCGACCAGTCGCTGAGTGGACTGGGGGATGCACGACTAGGCCTGTCGTACGTCATCACGGATGGCCAGCCCCTCGGCGTCGGACTGTGGTCGGTATACTGGGAAGCCGGCCTGACGGCCTCCCTGCCTACCGGTAAGTACGAAGACAACATGCTCGACGCGTACTACCTGCCCGACAACTTCAACCTGGGCAAAAGCGCGCTGGGCGTCGGCGGACAAACGGCCTTCGTCCTCTCCAACGGCAAATGGGGCCTGGCCCTAAATGCCCGCCACCAGCGCTACGGCAAGAGCACGGCCTACTACCGCTTCGGTTCCGAAACGGAGATCGGAGGCCGCGTCTTCGGACAGATCGTGCAC
>JBASAV010000571.1:0-1888 GCA_049650785.1 Lewinella sp.
TTACTCTGACCCGCAGTGACCCGAGTACAACTCGGGAACCGGCCACGGTTCGTGAACTCCGCTCGCGCTCAATGGGGGTTGGGGAAGGCTTTCCGGCCAGCAGCAATGCTTACGCTGACCCGCAGTGACCCGAGTGCAACTCGGGAACCGGCCACGGTTCGTGCGCTCCGCTCACGCTCAATCGGGGTTGGGGAAGGCTTTCCGGCCATCAGCAATGCTTACTCTGACCCGCAGTGACCCGAGTACAACTCGGGAACCAAACCACACCCCACACCAAGTAAAACCGCCCTTACCAGGCAAATTGCCGATCTTATGCGCATCTCCGCAAAACCAAAGATCATGCCGTTCCGCTTAACTAAGATTCCGGGTGTTGCCATGGTGGCCCTCCTGCTAGCTTCATTTCTCCCGCGCGCCGCCGCCCAAACTACCTCATTGGATACCGTACCCATCCGGGTGAATTTAAGTGAAGAGTTGGGGCCACTCGATCCGATCTGGGCCTGGTGGGGCTACGACGAGCCGAACTATACGTATATGCGCGACGGCAAGAAGTTACTTACCGAGATCGCGCAACTGAGCAAGGTGCCCGTTTACGTAAGGGCGCACAGTCTGCTCGTGACCGGAGAAGGTACCTACGGGCTGAAGTGGGGCAGCACGAATGCCTATACGGAAGATGAAAGCGGGAACCCGGTGTACGACTGGACACTGGTCGACAGTATCTTCGATACCTACATCGAGCGGGGGATGAAGCCCTTCGCGCAGATCGGATTTATGCCGGAGGCGCTGTCCACCAATCCGGACCCGTACCGCCACTACTGGGAGCCCGGCGCTGCCTACGAGGACATCTACACCGGCTGGGCCTACCCACCGAACGACTACGAGAAGTGGGCCGAACTGATCTACCAGTGGGTGACGCACTCCGTCGACCGCTACGGGCAGGAAGAGGTGGAAAGCTGGTACTGGGAGGTGTGGAACGAGCCCAATATTGGCTACTGGCGGGGCACGACGGAAGAATACATCAAGCTCTACGACTACAGTGCCGATGCCGTGAAGCGCGCCCTGCCCACCGCCCGGATCGGGGGGCCGGAGACTACCGGACCGGGCTGGGACGAGGCGGCCACATTTCTGCGCACCTTCCTCGATCACGTGCTGACGGGCACGAATTACGCGACGGGTGAAACCGGCTCCCCGCTGGACTTCATCACCTTTCACGCGAAAGGGAGTCCGAAGGTGGTGGATGACATGGTGCAGATGAATATGGGCGCCCAGCTGAACGACATGGACCAGGGCTTCGAGATTGTGGCCTCCTACCCGGAACTGAAGGACTTGCCGATCATCATCGGCGAATCCGACCCCGAAGGCTGCGCCGCCTGCTCCGAGGCGGACTACCCCCATAACGCCTACCGCAACGGGACGATGTATGCCGCCTACACCGCGGCCTCCTTTGCCCGCAAGTATGACCTGGCCCGCGAGCACGAGGTCAACCTACTCGGGGCGGTGACCTGGGGCTTCGAGTTCGAGGAGCAGCCCTGGTACGCTGGCTTCCGGGATATGGCGACGAACGGTGTGGACAAACCGGTGCTCAACACCTTCCGCATGTTCGGCATGATGGCCCCTACCCGCGTGGCGGTCGATCAGGAACCGCTGCATTACGACGCGCGGATGATCGTGGAGGGTAGCGTACGGGAAGACACGGATGATGTCAATGCGCTAGCCAGTACCGGCGGCGGAGCGACCACCGTGCTGGTGTGGAACTACCACGATAACGATAACCTCGACGTGCCGGCTACTCCCGTGAAAGTGGAGGTTAGCGGCTTTGATGCGGATGGTCCCGTCTTGCTGACGCACTACCGGGTGGACCAGGAGCACAGCAACTCCTATACTCTGTTCA
>JBASAV010000572.1:0-3094 GCA_049650785.1 Lewinella sp.
CCTACAAGCAGCAATCAACCAGCCTTGACAGCTACCGACGAGATCATCATGGAAGAAGTAGCAGCGGGGAAGATCCACCGCCTCTCCCTCCTCTACGACCGGTATAAGTCCCCGCTGCTCGGCTTCCTGCTGAACCGCACCTGCCAGGACCGCCCCACGGCGGAGGACCTGCTACAGACGACCTTCGAACGGGTCATCAAGTATCGAAAGAGCTGGCGGCCCGGGTCCGTGTTCAAGACCTGGGTCTTCACCATCGCCCGCAACGCCCACCGCGACCACTGTCGCCTGGAGGGGCGCATGCCGATCGACGACGGCTTCGAGTTCAACCGCCTCCCGCTGGAGGAAGAAGCATCGTACCCCGACTGCCGCCGCGCCCTGGCTGCCCTGCCCGATACCTACCGGCAGGTGGTCGAACTGGCGTGGCAACGAAATATGAAGTATGCCGATATCGCCACCGTACTCGATACCACGGAGGCCAACGTGAAGGTGCGCATGCACCGCGCCTGCAAGCAACTGCGGCATAACTACCACAACAACCAATCATGAACCGCATCTCCCAGACCGAATTGATAGATTACCTCTCCGGTGAGCTTTCGCCGGATCGGTACGCGGCCGTCAGGGCAGCCATCGATGCCGAACCGGAAACGGCCCGCGAACTGGCCTCCCTGCGGCAACTCCGCGAGGAAATGGCTGCCCCGGCCGACCCACAGCCGAGTGCCGCCGCCGATCAGCGGTTCGCTGACCTGCTCGCCGGCTACGGGCAAAGCAACGAGACCGATACCAAGAAACCCGCTGCTCCGGCAAAAGTATTTCACCTGCGCCCCGCCGCCCTGCTGAGTATCGCGGCCAGTATGTTGCTCCTCGTCTTCGGACTGGGCTGGTACTTCGGGCAAAGCGACACCAGTGAAATGGAACGCCAGCTGGCGGCCACCCGCACGCTGATGCTCCAACTGATGGAAGACGAGCAACCCACTACCCGGATGCGCGCCGCCACCGTCAGCCTGGAGGTACTCGTAGCCGACCCGGTCATCATGGCCAATCTGGGTCACATGCTGCGTACCGACGAGAAAACGAACGTGCGGCTGGCCGCCCTGGACGCCCTGAGCCGCTTCGCCGATAACGAAGCCGCCCGCAACGAAATGCTGGCCGCCATGGACGGCAACCCACCGCCCGCGGTGCGCGTCCAACTCCTGGAAACCCTGGTAGCGCTGAACGAAAAACGCGTGCTGCCCTACCTCGAAGACATTATCAATAACGACAGTATCCCTCGGCCCCTGCGCGACGCCGCGGAACTGGGAACCTTCAAACTTATATAACCATGCTAACCCCATTCCGAATTCTCGCCCTGCTTTTATTGGTCACCCCCCTGTGGGCACAGCAAGATTTTAAAATGATTGCCGGAGGGAAGACCGTCTCCTTCTCCGAGATCGATAACCTCACCATCGTCGGCACCTCCGGTAACGAACTAATTGTAGAGGGCTCCGCGAACGCCAACGGTAGCGATGACCGGGCCGCCGGTCTGCGAAAGATCAGTGCCTCCGGCCTGAAGGATAACACCGGTGCCGGACTCAGCGTCACCGAGAACAACGGTACCATCCGGGTCGCACAGGTCGGCGGTAACGCCGAGAAGGTAACCGTGCGCGTACCTAACAGTGCCAGTATAACGGTGGAACAGAGTACGCACCGGGGTGGAGACCTGGTGGTTCGGGACTTCTCGGGAAGCCTCGATGTCTCCATGATGTACCACAAGGCCGAACTGGAGAACGTCACCGGACCGCTGGCCGTGAATACCGTCTACGATGATATCGTAGCCGTCTGGGACGCGGCACCGACCGAGGAAGTCCGCCTTCACTCTACCTATTCCGACGTGGATGTCACGCTCCCCGCCAGTACCAAAGCCGATGTGCGGCTATCCACCGGCTACGGGAATATGTATACCGACTTCGACATTCAGATCAAGTCGAACATGCAGGCCAATACTGAGGGGGATGGAAACTACGATAGGCCCCGCGACGTGAACCTCGGTAACCTCAGCGGCACCATCAATGGCGGCGGCACCCTGCTCAGCCTGACGGCTACCTACGACAATATTTACCTGCGCAAGCAGTAACCCCCTTAATCAACTACCCATGCTACGCTTCATTTTTGGCAGCCTCCTGCTGGCTGCCGGCCACCTTCATGCCCAGTTCGATACCCAAACGGTAGCGACGGACGGTGCCGACCAACTTTACATCTCCACCCTTTTCGGTGACGTCGAGCTGTTTCCCTCCGAAACGGGCGAGATAACCGTCACGCACTTGGTGCTGCTCAACGATACCGAACGACCGGAACTTGGGAAGATCAAAATCGACCGCAGCAGTGGCCGGATCAGCGTGAAGGAATTAGGTCCCACCCAGCACACCTTGAGCGAGGAGTGCGAGGACCGGATCACCGTCAACGACGGGGTGCGCATCCGGGGGTGTAACTCCAGAATCAGCCTCCGAATAGGCATTCCCGCCGGAATGAGCATCGAAATTGAGACGGAATACGGTGACGTGACCGTGGTCGACATCACCGGACTCACCCGCGTACACAGTACCTACGGTACCCTCGAAATTGCTCCCGGAGAGCTGGCACCCGATAGCATGCTGGACCTGTATAGCAACTACGGGGATGTGGACCTCACGTTGCCGGCCGACGCGAAGGCGAACCTGGAATTGATTACCGAATACGGTACCCTGCTAACGGACTTCGACATCAATATCGACGCAGCAGCCAGCGAGCAACGCCAGTTCTACGAACGCGTGGTCGGAACGATAGGCCAGGGCGGCGGCGCGCAGGTAAAGTGCCGTTCCCCGTACGATAATGTCTATTTACGACGTGCCAAGTAACTACCCGGGAGTAGTGTACGTGCAGGAATAAAATGAACCCCATGCAACCAGCCCTGGCCGCCTTCGTCGTTGCGGTACACTCCGTTAATATGAAGCCACCCCTGCTACTTTGCCTAGGATACCTGATCAGTCTACCCTGTTTCGGCCAGGATACCACCGCGCAGGTTGACTATCCGCAGCGATCCTACGACACCGAGCGAATAGCGGGTCAGGCACCGCTGGTA
>JBASAV010000573.1:0-3542 GCA_049650785.1 Lewinella sp.
GATTTGCTCTTTTTATTGCCGCGCGGGCGTCCGTTGCGGCCTGGTGTTCGTCTTGTCTTCGAAAGGAACGAGATTCAGTGCTTAACCAGATCAGCCTATTTCATGACGCCCGAACCCCATATGGCTCAGTACGAGATTCCGCCGCCGGATCTGACGGATATTCTGCAGGGATGCGGTCGGAATGAAGCGACCGCGCAGCGGGAGCTGTACCAGCGGACTTACCCGTTCGCACTCTCCGTGGCCCTCCACTACGCCGCTGACCGGGGCGAAGCCGAAGAAATAACCCACGATGCCTTTCTCAAGCTGTATCGGACACTCGCCAATCAGCCCTTCGCCGGAAACTTTCAACTCTACTTCCGACGCATAATCGTCAATACCGGTATCGACCACTACCGGTCGCGACAACGACGGCGGACATTCCTGCAACGTATCGCACCGGAGTCGCCGCCGGCCGTGAGTAATGCGGCGCTGCGCGATCTGGGGCAGGAAGACGTTCTGCGCATCCTGCAACGCCTTACACCGGGCTACCGGCTGGTCTTTAACCTCTTTGTGGTCGAAGGCTTCAGCCACCCGGAGATCGCCGATCGGCTTGGCATCACTGTAAGCACGTCCAAGAGCAATTTGGCCAAGGCCCGGCAAGTGCTCCGCAAAATCGTTGACCAATATTTCATCCCCGATAATCCATCCGACCGTGAGTAAGCTAGAAGATCGTATCCGCGAAAGCCACCGGCGGACCTTCCCCGCCACGCCCCCGCAGGGCGGGTGGGACCGCATACACCAGGAGCTGAACCGCCCGGTAGGTGGGAACCGTCCGAGGACCCTATTCGGGTGGGGATTCGTCAGCGGTCTCCTGGCCGGCGGGCTGGCCGTTTACTTATTGGTGTCGCTGACCGGCGGTTCGCCTTCGGCGCCAGCGATGGCCACCGCCCCCTGCCCGGAGGTTTCCAGCCCGGAGCGGGCGGCGCTCGCTACCGGTGTCAGCAGCGATGAAGCATCTATGGATGTTGCGGGCGCCGTCACTAGAACGGAGCGGAGTAGTACGCCCGCTAGTGATGCGGAGCGGGACGTAAACACTTCTGATCAACGTTCCGAAGCACCCGAAGCTATCGAACCCGAAACGCTCGCAGCCACTCCGTCATCGGATCCTGCGATTGAGGCAAACAGTGATGTTCTTCTTTCCGCCGGCCCGACAATGCCCCTCCGGGTTACCCCCCTCCTACCGGCGGCCGCCCGTCTGTTTTCAGATCATCCGGTAACGAGCCGCGGAGGCGGCAACTACGCCTCCCGCTTCACCCCGGTCGCACCCAAGGCCTTCACCCCGGCGACCGATGCTGCGCAACCAGAAAAGAAGTGGACCTTCCACCGCGTCCCGAAGGGCACCAGCATGCGACCTCGTTGGGAGTTGGGGGGCAGTCTGCTGGTCGTGCCGGCGCGGCAACGCTACTACGGGTTCGCGCTCGATCGGCAGGCCTCGCGACCGGGGCAGGAGACGCGGATCGTGTCTTCGCCCGACGGGCCGGATACCCTCTACCGTGGACAGGTAACGGGTATCGCCGACCGGACGCATACCTTCAACTTTCGCAGTTTATTCCTGGAGGTGGGTCACCAATTTCCCAACGGCATCCGCCTTAGCGGTGGCCTACTGGGAATCGTCTCCAATACCCGCAACCTGGGAAATCGCCTCGGCGTCCTGGAAGACCTTCGGTCGTCGGGAGAGGCCACGGAGATCATAACCAGTTCGGAACGTCGCCTGATCGGAACGCTTTCCTTCCAGTATACCTTCTTCCGCCGCCGGCGCTTCCGTTTGTCCGCCGGCTTGGGCATCGTCACCTTCTTAGGCACCCGGAACGCCGAAACGTCCTTTATCGCCGTGGGTGAGGAGGTACCCTTTCAGCGTCAGACTAGCTTCAGCTACAACAATATCCCCTTCTTCCGCACCACCCCGCTGCCCTCGCTCCAGGTGCAGTACCAGATTAGCCGGCACCTGTCGCTGACGGGCGACCTGGTCCCCGGCTTGGGTATTGGCTTGCGGTACGGTATTGCGTCGTCGAAAGAGTAGCGCCGGACCCTCTCGGGTGACGGACCTCCGGTTCGACCTTTCTCTAGTCCATAGCTTTTCCTGCTCACACCGCAGGTGTTCGACCCGAGCCGCACGTGCATGGCGAACCTGTACCCAACGCGTTATCTTGCAAACGTTAATTCGCCCCGGCTATGCGCCTTTCGTTTCTGATCCTACTATCTACCTGTTACCGTTTTTTGGCCGTAGCCCAGACGGACACCGTGCCCCCCCTCCTCCTCGACGCCGACACCGCCAACGAAATAGACGACCTCTACGCCATCGCCTACCTACTCGACGAGCAAAGCGTGGATTGGGTTGGCTTAAACTCCGCGCAATGGTTTCATGCCTATTCGGGCGACAGCACCGTCTACCAGAGCCAGCAGCTGAACGAAGAATTGCTGGCCATCGCCGGGCGCACGGACCTCCCCCACCCCGTCGGTGCCGACAGCATCATGGGCATGCCCTGGGGCGGCTACGAACCGCGAAACAGTCCGGCGGCGCAGTTCATCATCGAGCAAGCGAGGGCGGCGAGCGCAGGAGAAGAGAAACTCACGGTGATGTGCATCGGAGCAAGCACCAATCTCGCTTCAGCGATCGCCCTGGCCCCGGATATCACCGATCACATCCGGGCGTATGTGCTAGGCTTCCAGTACAATACCGCGGGTGGCTTCTGGAACAAGGATGAATTCAATATCCGCCGCGACCTCAACGCGGCCAACTACCTGCTGAATAAAGAAGGGCTGGAACTACACATCATGCCCACCTCCACGGCCGTTCAGTACCAGTTCGGGCAGGACAGCACTTTCGCGCGGCTTGCGGAAAGCGGCGGCGTCGGTGACTACCTCAAGCAGCGCTGGGAGACTTTTGCCCCGGACGCCCGGCAATGGACCATGTGGGATGTCGCGCTGCTACAGGCCTACCTCAAGCCCGACCAGGCCACCGAGATCAAAGTAACCACGCCCCCGGAAAACACCCAGCGGGAAGTCTGGCTCTATACGGACATCGACGAACGGGCCATGGCCCGCGATTTCTGGGCGCGACTGCAAACCTACGAATGACCCTCCACCGCACCACCAATGACGATCCCCGCTACCGGAACCTGGTCAAGGAACTGGATCGATTCCTGACCGTCACCGACGGCTACGACCACACCTTCTACGACCAGTTCAATGGCTCCGACGATATTCCATATGTCCTGATAGCGGAGCGGGAGGGGGAAGCCATCGCGTGTGGTGCGCTCAAACCCTATGACCCCACCACGCTGGAGGTCAAGCGGATGTATACCGCCGAAGGCTTCCGCGGCCAGGAAATTGCCGTCCGGCTGCTGGATGAACTAGCGAAATGGGCCCGGGAACTCGGCTACCTGCGGCTCATCCTCGAAACCGGTAAACGACAGACCGCGGCGGTGCGACTCTACGAAAAGTACGGCTTCGAGCGAATGGCGGAGAACTACGGTCCTTACCGCACCATGGAGAACAGTGTC
>JBASAV010000574.1:0-16661 GCA_049650785.1 Lewinella sp.
CCGTTGAGTTGGTAGCGATGATCGCCCCATCGCCGACGGTCACCCCCGCCATGATGGTGGCGTTGTAACCGATCCATACGTCATTGCCGATGACGATGTCGCCCTTCTGTGGGTAGGCCTTCCCCTCCATGGCGTGCTCCCAGCCGTTGCCGAAGATGGCAAAGGGGTAGGTCGACAGGCTTTTCGTCAGGTGATTCGCGCCGTTCATGATGAATTTGACGTCCGAGGCGATCATGCAAAATTTGCCGATGATCAGTTTGTCACCGGTGAAGTCGAACAGGTACTTGACGTTCTTTTCAAAGTTCTCTACGTTCTCGAAGTCATCGTAGTAGGTATAGTCACCGACGATGATGTTCGGGTTCTTGACCACGTTCTTCAGGAAGCAGAGCCAGTCGTAGTGCTCGAGTGGGAATGGGTTGTGCTTGTCGGGGCCGGGCATGGGTAAATCGCTGGTCTTCTAGCGACCAATGTACAATTGGTTATGCCATTCATCCCCCCTCCCTAATGGTCTCTTCTCCTGCGCTCCGCCGCAATAAGTGCAATGCACCAGCACCTTTTTCCGACAAACTACCCGCTGCTTCAGGAATATCACCCAGGTGAGATGCCACTGTCATTGATTCCTAATGATGGGTAGTCCCGGTTTCTATTACAGTTTCACGAAGGTTCGGACTGTCAAGTCCGCTCCCTCCACTACGGTCAAGCGGTACGTACCCGGGGGAAGGGCAGCGAGTTCCAGTCGTTCCGTCAGGTGCTCCCGATACTTCTGAACGTTTTGGGTGCGAACTATCCTTCCGTTGGTATCGTAAACCGAGAGGGTCACCACACCCGTGTACACACTGGTCAATTGGATAGTTACCGCTTCCCGTACCGGGTTGGGGTAGAGTAGCGCCTCGTGGATAGTACGGTTGTTTTCACGATCCGGCCCGGATAGCCGGGCTACGGGAGGAGCTGCGGTGAAGGGCGAACAGTTGTGGTCCTCCGCACCGAATCCGAGGGGGATGACCGGCTCCCGATTAAGGTGGATTTTGTCCAGTTGTGTGTTCCCCTCGCGAAATGCGAAGTCAATGAGGTTGGTTCCTGCTTTCAGCGTAACGGTCGTCGGCATCCGGTTCCAGCGGAAGGTGGAGCCGCGCTCGATGTTTCGGTTGTAGGCGTACCAGTCCCCGCCGTTCACACGTACCCAGTAGCTGTCGCTGTCCGGGCCCGCAGCCAAAACCCGGGCAAATAGGAAATAGGAGCCGGCCGCGGCGTTGTTGATCGTGAAGGTGACGTGATTATCGGGTGCATCCGTCGGAGGAGTATTTAAGGAGTTGCTCCCCGGTACGGAAACGTATTGCCGGGAGGCATCCGGGTGATTCGATACGATCCACTTTTCGCCCACACTGGCACATTCGGCTTCCAACCAGAAACTGGTCAGGCCGGATTGGTTTCCCTCACATACATCCCCCGCGCCGTCTCCGTCCGTATCGAGCTGGTTGGGATTGTATTCTTGCGGGCAGTTGTCCTCGCCGTCCGCCACACCGTCGTTGTCCGTATCCGCGGTGGGGTCGGTCACTTGAAGCGAAACCGTAGCGGTAGCTGTCAGTCCACTTTTGTCGGTGACGGTGAGCGTCAGATCGTAGGTTCCGGGAGCAAAGGTTTCCGTAATGATTGCTCCGGTACGACTTTCCGTTCCATAGTTCCACTGGTAAGTAAGCGCGGCCCCTTCGGGATCGTACGATCCGCTACCATCCAACGTTGCCGTGAAGGGGGCCACGCCGAAGGTGGGCGTACTGGCAACGGCCGCCACGGGAGGAAGATTAAGCGGTCCGTCAGCACAGTTTTGGGCCGCTTCTCCCACTCCGACTGGTGGGGTCTTGTCCTGCTTGAGGTGAATTTTGTCCAGACCGGTCCCGCTTTCGCGGTAGGCAAAGTCAATAACGTTGTCGCCATCGTGGAGGCTAATGGTGGCCGGCAGTCGATTCCAGTAAAATCGCGCGCCGCGATTTATTTTCCGGTTCCATTCGTACCAGCTGCCTCCGTTAGCGCGCACCCAGTAGCTGTCGCTGTCCGGGCCGGCGGCTAGTATACGGGCGAACAGGTGATAGGTGCCCGCTTCAGCATTCGGGAGGGTGAAGCTGACCTGATTGTAAGGAGCGTCGGACGGGGGGGTGACCAGGGATTTGTCACGCGCTACGTAGACGAAGCCCGTACCGGAGGCATCCGGCTGATCTGCCTCGGTCCACCGGCCACCGACATCAGCGCATTCGGCCTCCAGCCAGAACACGGACTGGGGGGAAACGTACCATTCGCAGGCGTCCAGTACACCATCCCCGTTGGTGTCCTGCTGATTGGAGTTCGCGACGACGGTTACCATAGCGGAGGTGGTGGAAGCATTGCCGTTAACATCGGTTACGGTGAGAACCACCGTATTCGGGCCCAGGTCGGCGCAACCAAACGTACTGCGATCGATCGTGATGGAGGCTATACCGCAGGCGTCGGTGGATCCATCGTTCACATCGGCTGTTGCGACGGAAGCGTTACCGGTGCGGTCCAGCTCGACCGTGATGTTCTGAGCGGCCGCCGTGGGTGGGGTGTCGTCTACGCCGGAAAGAAGCGTGACTGATTCGGTGGTGACGGTACATCCACTGCCGTCGGTTTCGGTTGCCCGGACCGTATAATTTCCGGGGGGAAGGCCGGTAAAGGTACCGGTGATGTTGGTCAGCGTAACCGGACCGAAAAGACGGTAGGAAAGGGCCTGGCTTGAGGCACCTTCCACTTGAACCGCGATGGAACCGTCTCTGGCTCCCGGGCAGGTCTCCGCGTTTACGGATACGTCAGAAACCGCGAGGGTGCACTCGCTTTGCATGCGGAATAGATAGGCTGCTCCGGTAGCGGAAAATCTGTAGTCAGCGGAGATTGTACCCAGCATGACCAGGTCATTACTTATGGCTACCGTTCTACCTAATCCAGTATCGGTCCAGGCATCGGTGGCCGTGAGCTTTTTGATTTGGTCCCACTGGTTCGCGCCGCTCGCATTCCGGCTAAATGCATAGGCTGCTCCGGAATTGCGACTTCTACCGTAATCATTGGGGGCGCCCACTATGGCGAGGTCACCGTTGATCGCGACCCCGGTGCCGAATTCTACATCCGTACTACCGTCGGCGGCGGTGAGTTTCTTGACTTGGCCCCACTGGTTAGGGCCTCCGGTATTCTGGTCAAAGATGTAGGCGGAACCAGAATTAGAGCCCTTGTCATCATCATAGGGAGCTCCAACGATGGCCAAATCGCCCCTGAGGGCCACACTGCTGCCAAACGCGTCACCGGCCGCACCGTCGGCGGGAGTGAGTTTGCGGACTTGTCCCCACTGATTGTGGCCTCCGGCATGGCGATCAAATAGGTAAGCCGCCCCGGAACGGCTACCCATAGCATTGTGACTGGTGGCTCCTACAACGGCAAACTCACCGCTAATGGCTACTTGGCGCCCGAAACCGTCAGCGGCCGCACCATCGGCGGCGGTAAGTTTTGCGATTTGTTCCCACGCGTCCGGGTTTCCGGCAGCAGGGGCAAAAATGTAGGCAGAACCGGCGTTGATCCCTTGCTGATCATTTCGACTTGCCCCTACGATAATCAGTTCACCATCGATAGCCACGCTAATTCCGAACCAGTCCCCGTTCGCACCGTCGCTGGCGGTGAGTTTGGCGATCTGCCCCCATTGGTCGGCCCCCCCGGCATTACGGGCAAAAACGTAAGTTGATCCCTTACCATCATTCTCGGGTGCCGACACGATAGCCAGGTCTCCCCTGATGGCTACTCTGGCGCCGAAGGCGTCCCCTGCCGCGGCGTCGGCTGCGTAGAATTTTTTGACCAGCCCCCACTGGTCCGTGCCTTCGGCATTCCGAGCAAACAGATAGGCGGAGCCCGAATCACGTCCTTTGTCATCATCGTATAGCGCCCCTACAATTGCCAGGTCGCCGCTGATGGCCATATCGACGCCGAAAAAATCACCATCCGCCCCGTCGGCAGCAATTAGTTTTTTAATCTGAGAAAACTCCTGGGTGGCGCCGGGCGCGGGAAGCAGAAAGGCCAGCAGCAACCACGCACTTATCCACCGGGGCGGGGTGCATTTATTGATGCATTTCATTACGAGGAAGGGGAAAAGGGAGGTAGTATCTAGTGTCATGATCGATAGTGTTTGAAAAGACCTGGAGCCATTAAAGCGGAAGTGGTGGACACGAAGCGGCACTTCACCACCGGAAAGTGAAAATCAAGTACGTCAGGGTAAGAGGTGTTCGGGCCGCTGTTTTAGCGGGAACCGGAGCGGTTCAGTGGACCAGTCCGACGGTGAATTTGGGCAACCACCCGAGGCAAGCTGGAACTAAAATAACGAACGGTTGCGAACATTCACCTGCTTTTTAGCGCGGAGGTGGGGTAAATTGGAGATAAACGCGCCATTTACACGCTTAAACTGGGCATTATTCCCGGTCGTGCATACCACCTCGCCGTTGCAGGATTCGGTTTTTACTATGCTCTGCCTATACTGCTACCGGTGGAATGGTTTGCCGGCAGCCGAAATGCATACCGCCATTGGTCAGCTTTCGCGCAACCTTCGCTTTCCCGCGCTCCGCCGCAAAAACATCGTACCTTTGCCCCGTCCCGCAAAACGGGTGCCCCGATATGAGTGAAGCCATCCACCACGAGTGCGGTCTTGCGATGATCCGGCTCAAAAAGCCACTGGACTATTACAATAAGAAGTACGGTACGCCCCTGCACGGCCTCAAGTGCCTGCAGCTGCTGATGCGTAAGATGCGTAACCGCGGTCAGGACGGCGCCGGCATGGCTACCATCAAGCTTGACCACCCACCGGGGAAGAAGTTCATCAGCCGGAAGCGGAGCAACGCCTCCAACTACCTGGACGACCTCTGGCAGGGCGTATACCGCCGCTTCGACGAACTCACCCCGAAGCAAATGGACAACGCGCAGTGGCTGAAGGAAAACCTGCCCTACACCGGGGAGGTCATGATGGGCCACCTGCGCTACGGTACCCACTCAACCAACGCCATCGAAACCTGCCACCCCTTCTTGCGGCAGAGCAACTGGAAGACCCGCTGCCTCATCGTAGCCGGTAACTTCAACCTGACCAACGTCAATGAGCTATTCCAGGAGCTGGTGGAACTGGGGCAGTACCCGAAGGAAAAATCGGATACCGTAACCGTGCTGGAGAAGATCGGCCACTTCCTCGACGACGAAGTGCAGCGCATCCATACCTGGCACAAGCCGGACGGTCACTCCAACATCGAGATCAACGATATCATCGCCGAGGAGCTGGACGTGCAGCGCCTGCTTAAGCGCGCCAGCAAAAAATTCGACGGTGGTTACGTGATGGGCGGTATGATCGGCCACGGGGACGCCTTCGTGATGCGCGATCCCGCCGGTATCCGACCGGCCTTTTACTTCGAGAACGAGGAATTCGTGGCGGTGGCCTCCGAGCGACCGGCGTTGCAGACGGTCTTTGACGTGCCCTTCGGCACCATCAAGGAGGTCGAACCCGGCCACGCCCTCATTATCAAGAAGAGCGGCAAGACCTCGATGGAGCCCTTCACGAAGCAACTGCCCCGGGCGGCCTGCTCGTTCGAACGGATCTACTTCAGCCGGGGCAACGACCGCGATATCTACCTGGAACGCAAGGAACTCGGGCGCCGGCTGGCCAGATCGGTCGCCAAGGCCGTGAAGTATGATTTCGACAATACCGTCTTCAGTTACGTGCCGAATACCGCCGAAACTGCCTACTACGGTATGATCGAGGGGCTGGAGGACGAGTTGCGCTACTGGCGGAAGGACCGCATGAAAAAGCGGAAGAAGGACGGCAAAAACGGCTTCGGCAAGGTGCTCAAAACCAAAGTGCGCAACGAAAAGATCGTGGTCAAGGACGGGAAGACGCGGACGTTCATCGCGGATACGACGAGTCGCGACGATATGGTCAGCCACGTATACGACGTCACCTACGGCATCGTACGGGATAACGTCGATACGCTGGTCCTGCTGGACGATAGCATCGTGCGGGGTACGACCATGCGCGATTCGATCATCAAGATCGTCAGCCGACTGAAGCCGAAGCGCATCATCATCGTTTCCAGTGCGCCGCAGATTCGCTACCCGGACTGCTACGGCATCGATATGTCGAAGATGGGCGAATTTGTCGCCTTCAAAGCCATGGAAGCGCTGATGGAGGAAAAGGGAAAGAAGAAACTGCTCAGGCAGGTCTACAAAAAGGCGGTCGCGGAACTCAAGAAGCCTGACAGGAAGCAGAAGAACGTAGTCAAGGAACTCTACGAGCAGTTCAAGTACGAGGACGTATCGAAGAAGATTGCCAAGATCATGACGCCCCGGGGTACCAAACCGAAGGTGGACGTGATCTACCAGACCATCGACGATCTGCAGAAATCCTGCCCGAATAATAATGGGGATTGGTACTTCAGTGGAAACTACCCCACACCGGGGGGGAACCGGGTGGTCAACAAGGCTTTCGTAAACTATATGGAGGGGAGCACGGAACGGGCTTATTAGTCCTTTAGTCTGGTAGTCTTTCTAGTTGGGCGAGTTTTTCAGCAACAGGCCGTTTCGGCCGATGGCGGCGTAGGTTCCGTCGCCGGTACGGTCCAGGCGGAAGAGTTCCTCCGAAGCGGTGTAGGACACGGACCACCGGTTTCCGCCGTCGCGGGTGGTGTAGATCTTGGTGCCGCTCAGCAGGAAACCATCGGTCGGGCTTTCAAATTCGATGTCGCTGACGGGAGCGTTCCCAACACTCCCGAGTTCGGTCCAGGTCAGTCCGCCGTCGGTGGTGCCGAAGAGTTGGTGGGCAAAGGTGGCTGCGAAGCCAACCCGGTCGGACAAGAAGTCGATGGCCGTGACTTCGGATTCGGTCAGTCCGGCGGGGAGGGGGAGTAACTGCCAGCTTTCGCCCCGGTCGCTCGATTTCTGGATGGATCCGTTCTGGGCCATGTCGGAAGTGAAGCCGCCCGCCAGGTACAGCGTCTGGTTGTCGGCTACTTCCAGCAGCTTACCGGTGCTGCCCGAGGGGCACGTCTTTACCCAGCTGTCGCCGCCGTTTCCGGTAGCGTATACGGTGCCGGCCGACACGACGACCCCCTCCTCTTTGCTGAAAAAGTGGATGTCGAAGATAGTCGACTCGGGCAACGAGGATGCGCCCAGTTGGTGAAAGGTTCTGCCCGCATCCGCCGAGGTATACAGTCCGTTGCGGGCCGTGTAAAATGTTTCCGGGTCTAGGGCATAGACCGCGACGAGCGACTCCGTGGTGCCCACCTCCAATGGCGCCCAGGATTGGCCGCCGTCTTCCGTCAGCAGGAGGGTTCCGGTCGTACCGGATACGAGGCCAATGTTTGCGTTTAGAAAAGCAATGTCCGTTAATTCCGCCGCAGAGATTGTCGTCTCCCTCCAGTCTGAGAGGGTGGGTTTATCCTCGTCACAAGCGAATAGGATCATTACCAGAGCGAGGGGCAGGATGTTTTGGTAGGTCATGGTGGAGGGCGTAGGGAGGAGTTGATCGCAAACCCGATCGAACGTCTCCGAATCATTTGTCCGGAGCGACATCGGATTCCGGTGAGACGTAGGTAGCCGACGAAACGTTGGTGGTTTAGTTACAGATTCTTCGCCGTTTCGATCAATTCTTCCAGCTCCCCCTTGTACCCATGTGGGTCGGGGAGGGTAGTTGTGCTCAGCCATATACGAACCTCCTCATAGGTGGCCGATCCGGCGTATTTCGAGTCGCGGAGGAGCTGACCAAAACCAGCCACGGAAGCTACGAATCGGAACTGATCGGTCGCCGAGGCGAAGGTTGCCCCGTCGTCCGTCACGGATAGACTCAGTAAAATACTCTCCGTGGCGCCGGGCTCCTTGTACCGAAAATCGACGGTGAAAGCCTGTGTCTTCTGGGTGGCTTGCTTGGACGCCGGGACGATCTCGTAGAGGGCGGTGATGTTCTGCCCGGCGCCGATCTCGCCGGCGTCCTTGGTGTCGTCTTCAAAATCCTCGGTTTGAAGCAGGCGGTTTTCGTAACCGATCAGGCGGTAGGATTCGATGACCTCCGGATTAAAGGCCACCTGGACCTTCACGTCCTGCGCAACGGTGAAGAACTTACCTGTTTCGTGCACGAACACCTTTTCCAATTCCTCCGGCTTATCCAGGTACTCGTAGGTACCGTTGCCGTGGTTGGCGATCTGCTCCAGCATGGCTTCATTGTAGTTGCCCCGACCCACGCCCAGCGCGGTGAAGAATACACCGGATGCCCGTTTTTCCTCGATCAATTCGATGAGGGCATCGGTATCGGTTACCCCCACGTTGAAGTCGCCGTCGGTGCCCAGGAAGATCCGGTTGTTGCCGCCTTCGATAAAGTGCTTGGCAGCTTCGTCGTAAGCGAGATGAATGCCGGCAGCTCCGTTCGTCCCCCCTCCGGTTTCCAGTCGTTCGATGGTTGCCCTTATGCGGGATTTGTCGCTTCCCGGCGTCGAAGGCAGGACCACTCCGGTCGAGCCCGCATAGGTGACGATCGATAGATAGTCATCGTCCGACATGCCATCGGCGAACCGGTGCAGGCCCTGCTGCAGCAAACCAATTTTATCCGGACTGCTCATGGAACCGGATACATCCACCAGGAAGACGTAGTTGGCGGGCGGGGCCTCGCCCAGGTCTCGGCCCTGGATGCCGATGCGTACCAGGCGGTTATCGGGGTTCCAGGGGCAGCCGGCCACTTCCCCGTTCAGTGCGATCGGCGTGTCGGCCGTTGGAGCCGGATAATCCAGGTCGAAATAGTTGATCATTTCCTCGATCCGGACGGCCCCATCGGGTGGTAGCTGGCGGTCCGACTCCAGGAAGCGGCGGATGTTCGCGTAGGAGCCGCCATCAGCGTCGATGCTGAAAGTGGAGACAGGCTCCTCGGAGGTTGCAACGAAGTCGTTTTCCAGCAATCGTCCATACTGGTCCCCTGCGGGTTGGTCGGTACCGTCGTGCTCGGCGAAGCTGGCTATGGGGGAGAAGGGGACGGAATCGGACAAATCCGTATGGCAGGCGGTAAGCAGACAAAACAGGAGTACGGATAGGAAGCGCATGGATAGTAGTTGTACCCACCCAGACGCGAATTTCTCCGTTTTCGTTGGGTGTCGCCATTTTTTGCGGCGGAGCGCAGGAAGGTGGCTCTAGTTTAAAACCGCAGACGTTCCCACCGCCCACCCAGAACCGGGCTGCCGACGAAGGGATAGACCGCCGGCCGTAGTCCGGGTTATGTTCAGCAGAACTAGGGCACGAGTCAGGCCGATCACCCCCAAGGCGGGATCCGAAGTAGTCGATACCGATTCGGAAGAAAAGCAGTAAGTGAACGCCGGAGCGGAGCGATCCCCGTCACGGTCGGGTACCCGCTGCCGAATCGATCTTCCCATGGCTGCGCGCCATTTACCACTTACCCTATACCTTACTGGCGAGGGCACAGGCTCTGCAAATACCCAACTATGTCCGGTCAGATACAGATCACGCAATTACGGATGGCCCTTATCGCCTGGATCGTTGGCACGGGCCTGGCGGCGGCCCAGAACCCCGTCATCCAGGTACTCTACACGGCCGACCCAGCCCCGGTGGTGTACCGCGATACCGTTTTTCTGTACGTAGGGCACGACGAGCCGCACGCACCGGACAACAGCTTTCTAATGCGGGAGTATCGCCTATTCACCAGTGTGGATATGGTTAACTGGACGGCACATCCCGCGCCCCTGAAGACCAGCGATTTCGCCTGGTCGGCCGGGGACGCCAGCGCGGCGCAGTGCATCGAGCGCGACGGCAAATGGTACTTCTACGTGTCTTCCCTCAACCGCACTTCACCCGGCGTTAGCGTAGGGGTTGCCGTAGCGGACAGCCCCTACGGCCCCTTCCACGACGCGTTGGGGGAGGCGCTGGTTACCAACGATATGACGACCTTCGGCAAGCATTCGTGGGACGACCTGGACCCTACGGTCTTCGTTGACGGCGACCAGGCGTATCTCTACTGGGGCAACAACGCCTGCTACCGGGCCCGTCTCAACGACGATATGATTTCGCTGGACAGTGACATCACCGCTCTGGATATCTTCGACGAATCCGCCTTCGGTCCGGACTTCGAGGAGGCACCCTGGGTGTACCGACGGGGGCATCGTTACTACATGCTCTACGCCTCTGATCCGAACGAAAGCCTGCACTACGCCACCTCACCGCGGCCGGAGGGGCCCTGGCGCTACGGTGGTAAACTGATGGACCCGACGGGCAGCAGCGGGTCCAACCACCCGGCGGCGATCCACTTCCGGGGGCGGGACTACCTCTTCTATCATACCGGCGAACTACCGGGCGGCGGCGACTTCAACCGGGCGGTATCTATAGAGCCGTTCGTTTACGGAAACGACGGATCCATTCCCCCGATCCCGAAAACGCGCAGTGGCGTCACGGAACCGGCCGCCCTGCTCGATCCTTACCGGCGTACCGAAGCCGAGACGCTCGCCTGGTCGGAAGGGCTACGGGTCGCGGAGCAGGAGGGGGTAGGGGTATACCTCAGTGAACTACACGACGGAGACTACCTGACGGTTCGCTCGGTGGACTTCGGAGAGGGGGGGGCGGCAACTTTCGAGGCCGGCGTCGCGAGCCGCTATCTGGGGGGTAGCATCGAATTGCGGCTGGATACCCGGGACGGTGAATTGCTCGGCACTTTAAAGGTGCCGTACCTGGGGGAATGGAGCAACTTTCGTGCGCTCACCACGGAAGTGGCCGGGGCGGTCGGCGTTCACGATCTGTACCTGGTGTTCCGGGGCGGCGGTCCGCACGAACTTTTCCGTTTCGATTACTGGCAGTTCAAATAACCAGCGCCGGGAAACGGAAACCGGGTGGCCTCGGTCACCGGGCGCTCATCGTACGGGGTATCGCGCATAGTATTCGTGCGTTAAAGACGCCCCCCCATGAATGGCAGTTGATCGGGGTATCCGTTTTGTGATAAACGCTGAGACCGCCCCCAAAACTCCTCTCCTTGGTACCTCCTACCTTAGACAGCGGCCTGCTGCACGCCACTACGCCCACCGACCCGCAACAGATCGCCGACATCAACGACCTGAAAATCCAGCTCAATTACAACCGGCGTAAGATTCTCTACGGCCGGTACACTCTGCTTGCCGTGGCCGCTTTGGGAGCGTTTGCCGCCCTTATGAGTTACGGACCGGATGCCGGCCAACGTGGCATAACGCTCGTTTTGGGGGCCAGTGCTACGATATATCTGCTGTGCGCCCTGGTTACGTTTCGGTACCATCTGGCGGGCATTGCTACCGGGCTTGGCATCTACCTTATCGATCACCTGTCCAATTTGTACCTGGACCCCGCGCAGCTGGCACAGGGCTGGATGACTAAGGTGGCCATCGTGACCGGTCTGGCGCTGGGTCTGCACGCGGCGCTGGAGCGTCGAAAGTTGATTCGAAAACTGAGCGACCTGCCGGTGAAGGGTGCCGAGGTCGTCGAGGCGCGGAAGCTTCGGGATCTTCGACGCACCCCGCACGGGAAACGGGCCAGGATATAGTGTCGCCTATCTAACGGTTGGTATAAGAATTCACGGGTTTTGTCTAATCCCGTGCAGCGCTACGTATTTTGTTATAGTCCTTTAGCATCTAACCAACCTATGACTATGCGCAAGCTTACCTATCTAACCTTAGTATTCTGCTGCCTGGGCGTACCGTTGACGGTACTGCACGCGCAGGATGCGGCCGATGGTCCCGAGATGATCACCTCGGTCGAAGGGGTCACCGAATATGAACTCGACAACGGACTTACGGTCTTGCTTTTCCCCGATCAGTCCGTCCCCACCACCACGGTCAATGTAACTTATAAAGTCGGCAGCCGCCACGAAGCTTACGGCGAAACCGGTATGGCTCACCTCCTGGAGCACCTTGTCTTCAAGGGTACGCCCGATCACCCGAATATTCCTCAGGAATTGACCGAGCACGGTGCCCGGCCCAACGGTACTACCTGGTACGACCGGACCAACTACTTTGAAACCTTTTCCGCCACGGATGAGAACCTCGAGTGGGCGCTCGATATGGAGGCCGACCGGATGGTTAACTCCTTTATCTCCGGGGAGGACCTGGAAAGTGAGATGACCGTAGTCCGTAATGAGTACGAAAGCGGCGAGAACGACCCCACCGGGGTGCTCATGGAGCGAGTGCTCAGCAGTGCCTACCTCTGGCATAACTACGGCAAGTCGACCATCGGTTCCAAGGCCGATCTCGAGAACGTTCCGATCGAACGGCTACAGGGCTTCTATAAAAAATACTATCAGCCCGACAATGCCGTCCTGGTAGTGGCCGGTAAGTTCAATCCCGAAACCGCGCTGGAACTGATCGATGAAAAATTCGGCAGCATCCCCCGTCCCGAACGGGAGCTCTATCCCACCTACACGCGCGAGCCCGTTCAGGACGGCGAACGTTTCGTAGAACTCAAGCGGGTAGGGGATGTCCAGGTTGTTCAGGCGGCCTACCACGTGCCCGCCGGACCGCATCCAGATTTTCCCGCGGTCGCCGTGCTGATCAATACCTTGGTGGACGAGCCGGGTGGCATCCTCTATAAAGCACTGGTCGAAAACAGTGAAGCCAGCAGCATGTGGGGCTATGCTCCGGCCCTGGCCGAACCCGGTTACGCTTTCTTCAATGCCAGCATCCTGAAGGAGAACGATCTGGCTACGGTGGAAGCGGCCATGAAGAATACCCTGGACAGCCTGGCCATGAACCCGCCAACCGAAGAGCAGGTGAAACGCGCCAAAGACGGTATCCTGAAGAACTTCGAACTTAACCAGCGCGACGCCAACCGGGTCGGTCTGCTGATGAGTGCGTACATCGCGCAGGGAGACTGGCGCCTGGGATACATCTACCGCGACCGTGTAGAGCAGGTAACCCTTGACGATGTCATCCGCGTGGCTGACAAGTACTTTAAGCCACAGAACCGCACCGTTGGGCGCTTCTACCCCGTAGAGAAACCCGAGCGTTCGGAGATTCCCGAGGTCAACGATCTGAACGCCATCACCGACGGCTACGAAGGCCGGGAAGCCATTGCCGAGGGGGAAGAGTTTGACCCCTCGTACGACAACATCGACAGCCGCACCGTGACCGGTACGCTGGGCGAAAATGAGAATATCGAGTACATGCTTCTGCCTAAGGAAACCCGTGGCAACAGCGTCAATGCGCAACTGCGTTTCAACATGGGTAGCCTGGAAGCCGCTACCGGAAGGACCTTTGCCGCCAGCAAGATCGGCCAGATGCTCATGATGGGCAGTGAAAAATACGATCGCCAGCAGATCCAGGATAAACTGGACGAGTTGAAGGCCCGGGTCTACCTGTCGGGCAGTGAAAGTATGTCGATCGCCTACATCGAAACCGAGAACGAAAACCTGCCTAAGGTGATCGATCTGCTCGGCGAGATAATGCGGAACCCCACCTTCCCCCAGGAAGAGTTTGATAAGATGATCAAGGAGCAGCTCGCTTCCATTGAAGAGAGCCGCAGTGACCCGCAAGCTATTGTTTTCAACGCCCTGCAGCGCCGCACTAACGAGTATCCAAAGGATCACCCCAACTACGTGATGACCTTCGACGAACAGGCGGAAGCCCTCCAGAACCTTAAGCTGGAAGACGTCAAGTCGTACTACGAAGATGTCTACGGTGGCGGGAGCACGATCTTTGCCGCCAGCGGTGATATGGACGTGGATGCCATCAAGGAATCGCTGACTGCCAATTTCGGTGACTGGAGCAGTCCGGTTGCATTCGAACGCATTGGTCAGGAGTACAAGCCGGTGACCGCCGAAGAGGTGAAGATTGAAACGCCCGACAAGGCTAACGCCTGGTTCGTAGCCGTACAGACGCTGCCCATCAGCCAGTCACACCCGGATTACCCGGCGCTGGTGCTCGGTAACTACATGCTGGGCGGTGGCTTCCTCAACAGCCGTCTGGCTACCCGTATTCGTCAGACCGATGGCCTGAGCTACGGTGTCGGTAGTCAGCTAAGTGCCAGTGCTATCGACGAACGCGGTACTTTCTTCAGCTACGCCATTTACAACCCGGAGAATCGGGAGGCCCTGGAAAAAGCGTTCCGGGAGGAGATCGATAAAGTCCGCGAGGAAGGCTTCACCGCTGAAGAGATCAAGGCAGCCAAGAGTGGCTGGAAGCAGAACGAAGCCGTGAGCCGCGCCGAGGACGACAGTATGGCCGGTACGCTAAGCAATAATGCCTACCTGGACCGCACCATGGCCTGGGAGAAAGATATGGAGGACCGGATGATGGCCTTGACGCCGGAGGACATTAACGACGCAATCGAGAAATACATCGATGTCGATAAAATGGTCTTATTACGGGCCGGAGACTTCGCCAAGACCGAATCGGTAAAGAAGCCGTAACCGTTTTCGCGCAAGTGCGTTACTTTGGGCGGGGCCGTCGGTAGTGTACCGGCGGCCCCGCCTGCCTTTTAAAGTAATCCTCCATGCGCTATCTCTGCTATCTGATTCTTTCCCTCACCCTGCTCGCCTGCGATACGGCCTCTGAAACCACCGAGGAGCGTACCACTTCCGCCCCAGACCGGGCAGCTGATGGGGAAGCGTCCATGATGCTCACCGCGGCGGGAGTGGAAACGGAAACCGTGTTTGACTTTATCGACATCATCTGGGGTTTCACCTGGTTGCCGGACGGGCGTATTATCGCTACGGTGAAGGATGGCCGACTCCTACTCATCGACGGAGATAGCTCGACGGAGATCACGGGGGCACCCGAGGTGCGGGATGCCGGCCAGGGCGGACTATTAGACGTACTGCTCGATCAGGACTTCGCCGATAACCGCCTCGTCTATCTCACTTGGAGCCGGTCGGAGGAGGGCGGCGAACTCGGCTTCACTTCCGTCGGTCGTGGCCGCCTGAGTGATGACGGTACCCAACTGGAGAATTTCACTTCCCTCTACGACGGCGGCCCCGCTACCGACAAGGGGCAGCACTACGGGAGCCGTATGGTCTGGGGCCCCGAGGACGGACACCTCTACTTTACCATCGGCGATCGGGGGAATCGCGACGAGAACCCGCAGGATACGACACGGGACGGAGGCAAGGTCTACCGCATCACCGCGGATGGCGAGATCCCGGAGGATAACCCCTTCGTTGGTGATCCCGGCGCGAAGGAGGCGATCTACTCCTACGGACACCGTAACCTGCAGGGACTGGCGGTACATCCGGAAACCGGCGCGATCTGGGAGCACGAGCACGGGCCCCGTGGCGGCGACGAGGTGAACATTATCGAAGCCGGAAAGAATTACGGTTGGCCAGTGGTCACCTACGGCATCAACTACAACGGCACCCAAATTACCCAGGAGGTTGGTCAGGCGGGAATGGAGCAGCCGGTGCATTATTGGGTGCCCAGTATCGCACCCAGTGGTATGGCCTTTGTGACCGGCGACCGCTACCCAGGTTGGGAGAATGACTTATTAGTCGGTAGTCTGAGTTTCAGCTTCCTGAAATTGGTACACTTAGACGGTACTGATGTCACCGGCGAGCAGGATCTGATCAAAAACATCGGCCGGCTACGCGACGTCCGCATGGGGCCGGACGGATACATCTACGCAAGCATCGAAGGTACGGGCATCGTCCGGGTTGTGCCGGTGTAAATAAGTGCCCGGCCCCGGAAGGGGCGCTAACTTAGTTAATAGGTCAGCGCCGGGGGGCATGGAAGAATTAGAGTATTGTGTTCAGGGATCCAGGCTTCACCGCAGATGGCGCGGATTGGGACGCGGATGAATGCGCAGATTATGGGGTGCGGGCCGCAGTGTAGCGATTAGCCGGATGGCCCCGGCTGCGCCGTTGCCCGTGGATTAGGAGGCTATGATAAGCCCATAGGGTATGCCCATAGAATTAGTCCGGCCCTGAATGGGACGCAAACCTACCAGTATGGTCAAAGCCTCGATCGGAGCAACATCGCGTCAGATTACAACAAGGGGCATTAGCGTTTTTCACCCAGCGAAGAGTCTAGCCCCGGAAGGGACACTACTAAAGTCAGGTCTGCAGCGTGCGAAGCGAACGGAGGGCCTGGCGAGCAGAGAGTCCACCAAACGGATAGCTAAAGCAGCGATTAAGATGAAATTCTGCTAAGCGATAGCACTACCGATCAGGAAAAACATAACCAACAGCACCACGCATCCTGCTACGACCATCCGCGTTCGTTCCATGCGGGTTTGGCTATCGCGGTGCGATTTGCGAAATTGATTGAGGGGAGTTTCGGCTTCCCGGTTGATGCGGCAGGAGTAGTCGTAGTGGTTACCGCCGGTGTGATCAATGCTCACCTCGCAGAGTTCCTGATCCAGGAATACGGTGTAAGTTTTAGATTCACGGACGCCGAAATCGATTTGGACGACCCGGTCGTTACAGTGTAGAACTACGTGTTGTGTCTTGTCTCCATGAAAGAGACCAAGTGTGTACTGCGCGCCTTGGTAGCCGGTAATGTTCCAGGAAAATTGTGGCATAGGGCATACCGCAAATGCGGTGTTAGTTTCAAAAAGAAGGTACCGCTAAAATTTCGTAAAAACGGAATTTTAACAGTCTACACACAATAACGTCGCCGGGGGCGCAGGGGTTTATTTTAGCTTGC
>JBASAV010000575.1:0-1834 GCA_049650785.1 Lewinella sp.
GGGATAGCCGACTCCGAAGAGACGCTTCCTATTTCTTCACCAAAGGTAAATTCTTTACCGAATTTACTTGCTTCGTAACACAGTACCTCCACCCGTGATTGTCGCTCACCTCGGTGATTTGGCAGGGTCCTCTGTATCGGCTGCGTCCAGAAGTCTCACGAAGTATATCAAAGCTCACCGCCCGGTAACCGGCATTGGTACAGGACCTCCGGTCCGAACTCACCGCGAGCCCAGCGAGCGGCAGTTTTCCACAGAAGTGTCGGTCTGGCAGTCGGACCGGAGGTCCTACACCCGTGATTGTCGCTAACCCTGTTTATTTTGCAGGGCCTAGTGTCACCGCTCCGTCCAGGAATCTCACGAAGTATATCTAAGCTCACCGCCCGGTAACCGGCATGGGCCAAGGACCTCCGGTCCGAACTCACCGCGAGCGCAGCGAGCGGCCATTCCATCCACGTAAAGACGAACAATAACTATCGCCCGGTGGAAGGCCATTCGGTTTGAATTATCCATCTATCCTGCGCGCCGGCGCAAAACTGCTACGCGGACTTACGGAAGTAGTGACTAACCAGGCTGAATACCAGCAGGGCCAGAAACAGGTAGAAAAGGATCTTAGCAATCTCGGCAAAGGCCAGGGCGATGCCCGCGAAGCCGAGGAAAGCCATAACCAGCGTGAGAACCAGGAAGATGGCGGCGTAGCGTAGCATAGAGGGAGAATTTAGGTGAGCACCTTGGCGAATTACCCGGCGACTTCCGGCTTAACCCGTACAGAAGGCAGATGTTGGGTAGCTGGTGGGGGATAAAACTACCGGTCACGGCCCTAAATGGCCGGGTGCACCGTTGGTCTTTCATACCCTACTTTTCTATGCGTCATCCGCTCACCCTCCTCTTCCTGTGTTTTTCCTGCTTGGTATCCGCTCAGCGTTCGTCGCTGGATTTTTCCGGTGGCTTGCACTATTCGTTCCGGACAATCAACGCAGACGAAGAACACGACTTCATACTAGCGGCGCGTACGGAGGAACGAGGTATCGTAACCGGGCAGGTGGGGCTACACTACAGTCGCCAGTTTACGGATGCATACGGCTTTCGTTCGGGCCTCCGGCTTACCGCACTGGGCCACCAGCAGACCGCCACCAACCTGCGCTGGGGAAATCAGCACGACGGCAACGGCGGCTTCGATCCGAGTATAGACCCCATGGAGCCCGATGGATTCACCATCCGCCATGACATGCTATTTGTGGAGGTTCCGCTGCTATGGCATCAATCTTTCGGAACGATGGCGTGGACGCCCTTTGTGGAAGTCGGATTCCTGCCCGGAGCCTACCTGACCACCCGCAGTCAAGCGACCGGAGACGGAACATCAGAGACCAATTACCATGATGACACCCAATCTGCCATCAACCGCTTTCAGCTCAGTTCCGCCCTATCCCTCGGCGTTGACCACTATTGCTCGGAACGGTTCGGACTTTTCGTACAGGCCAACTACCGCTACCAGCTTACCCCGCTGGCGAACGGCGGGATAAAGGAGAGACTGTACGCGCTAGGTTTCGAGATGGGTGTCCGGCGGAGCTTACCGTAGGGTTACCGACGAGACAGGCCGTACCAGCCGTCAGGCACCGGATTCAGATCATATTAGTTGAACAATTATTTAATTCTACTATTACTGCCTGACACCGCCGGTCATCCAACAGCGTGCATCCGCGCACCGCTCAGTCAGCTTTCTTGCACCCTGGTTAAGGACCGCCTGATTTTCGTTCGGGTAGGCCGGCTTATCAATCCCAAGATTTAAATAAGCTTCCATGAAAACCCTCGCAAAAGATGACACCCTGGCCCAGTG
>JBASAV010000576.1:0-3238 GCA_049650785.1 Lewinella sp.
CTTGAGTGCAGTGCGCTTCACGCGAAACTGACCCTTTCGCTCAAACATGTAATCCACCGAGCCATTGACGCCGAGGTTGCCGCCGTATTTGCTGAAGACGTGGCGGATATTGGCTACCGTTCGGTTGTTATTATCGGTAGTGGCGTCGACAAAGACGGCTACCCCGTGGGGACCGTAGCCTTCGAAACTGACCTCATCGTAATCGGCAGAGTCCTTATCGGTGGCCCGCTTGATGGCGGCATCCACGTTGGCCTTCGGCATGTTGACGGCCTTGGCGTTGGCGATGGCCAGCCGGAGGCGGGGATTGTAGTCCGGATCGGCACCGCCCTCCTTAATGGCGATATTGATCTCCCTGGTAACTTTCGTGAAGGCTTTGGCCATGCCGGCCCAGCGCTTCATCTTTCTGGCTTTACGGTATTCGAATGCTCTTCCCATGCCTATGCAATTTGCGGCAAATATACATTGTTCGATCGGTGGGTAAGAGGAAGCAGTGAGAACGTGGTGGAATGCGGAAAATCTTGATTTTCGACAGGGTTATTCCGTATTTCGCTCGGAAGTCTTCCAAATGCACCCCGGAAGTTTTTAGGTGAATACAGCTGGCAGGGAGTGCGACAATTGCGTCAGCCAATCAATATGCGCACCCGAAATGTCCTTTCCCGATCGAGTTACATAGATACGAACTCAACGATCTCCAGCCCGTAGCCCTCCAGTCCGATGCGCTGCTTCGGCGCATTGGAAAGGACCTTTAGTTTGGAGACGCGCAAATCCCGCAGAATCTGGGCGCCGATACCAAAATCTCGCTGCTCCTCACTCCTTGGCTCGGGCGGCCGAACCGTCTTTCCATCCTGCATGCGCGACTTGAGCAAACGAAGTCCGGCAATGATATCGTTGGCGTCCTGATGGGGACGCATGAAGAGCAGCACGCCTTTACCGGCTTCGGTAATCTTTTCCAGTGGGCCATGCAGTCCGGTACTGTAACCACTTAGTAATGAGTGAAGTAGATCACGTGAGCTTGTACTACTGTGTACCCGCGTGAGTACCGGCTCGTCGATCTGCCACTCGCCGTGGGTGAGCGCCAGGTGGACGTCCTCATTGGTCGTCTGCCGGTAAGCGTGCAAGCGGAAGGGGCCGTAGCGGGTGTCAAGGTCCATACTGAACTCACACTCCACCAGCCGTTCGGTCCGCAGCCGGTAGGCCACCAGGTCTTCTATGGTGATAATCTTGAGCTCATGTCGGTCGGCGATGTCCAGCAATTCGGGGAGACGGGCCATGTTCCCGTCCGGCTTCAGGATTTCAACCACCACCCCGGCGGGGTAGAGGTTGGCCATCCGCGCGAGGTCGACCGCAGCTTCCGTGTGTCCGGTACGACGAAGTACGCCGCCTTTGACGGCGCGCAGGGGGAAAACGTGTCCGGGGCGGGCAAAATCCGAGGGCCGCGCGCTCCGTTCGGTCAGGCGCCGAATACAGGTGGACCGGTCGTAGCTACTGATGCCGGTAGTACACCCGTGACCAATGAGATCGATGCTGACGGAAAACGCCGTTTCGTGAATGTCGGTGTTGGTGTTGACCATCATGGGCAGATCCAAATCGTCCGCCCGTTGCTCTTCGATCGGGGTGCAGATCAGCCCCCGGCCGTGAGTAGCCATGAAGGTGATGATCTCGGGCGTGACACGCTCGGCGGCGCAGACGAAATCGCCCTCATTCTCGCGGTCCTCATCGTCGACTACGATAATAACCTTACCGGCGCGGATATCGGCTACGGCTTCTTCAATGCTATTGAGTCGGGAGCGGATCCCGCTGTCAGCCATTGTCTTGGTGTCGGTGAGAGGGTTGCCAGACATTCGTTTTTATTCCTTTTAGATAATCGACCGTCCCGAGCAGCAAGGCCACGTTCATGGCCGCGAAGTACCGTACTGCCGGGCTGAGAGCACATACGACCCCCATCACGAGCACAAACGCTGCCAGGGTCCAATAGTTGCCCGTTTGGAGCAGCAGTCCAGCCAGGCTAAGGCCCCCAACGGCGAGCAACCAGGGAGTGAGCCAACGCAGGACCTTGTGGCTAAAGAAGGCGTAGGCGAGGACATCACGACCGGGCGGCCACCAGAGCCGGAAAAATCGTATCAGGTTTTGCCAGTTGCCCGCCCCGATCCGTCGTTTGCGCCGAAACTCATCCTCCATATGTAAGCCGACTCCTTCGTAAGCCAGGGCATCCGGGGCCGATACGCCACGCCATCCGGCTTCGTAGGCGGACATACAGAGATAAAAGTCATCGACCAAATAGTTGTCCGGTACCGGGCTAAAGGCTTTGCTGCGCATAGCCCAGCATCCGCCAAACGGACCGATCATTGCCTGCCAGAGACAACTCTCCGCCCTTTTCAGATTGACTTCCCGTTGGATGTACTGGTCTTCGAGTGGTCCAATACCTCCAGTCGGCACACCGGTATGGATCATGGTGGCGTCGGTTAGTCCAATCGAGGGATCGTCGAGCATGGGACGGACTAATTCGGTGACCGTATCGGACCGCAGCATGACACTGGCGTCGGTGAAAACCAGTATGCTCTCCGGGTCGATACCCCGCGCCAGGAGATTGATTGTGCCGGGCTTGCCCTTGCGCCGGCGATTTAGGTGGAGCGAACCGGGATGATGGTTGAGGAAACGTTGGAGCAGGTCATTCGTACCATCATCACTGCAGTCCGACCCAAAGTGGAACGTCAACGGACCGGGGTAATCGAGTTGGGCCAGGTATTTCAACTTTTCCGGCAAGACTACCGCTTCGTTATGGACGGCCATCAGTATATGAACGGATGGCCACGTAACGGTCGTCGGGGTTGGGGAAGATGCTTTACACCTGCGCTCCGCCGCACGAAGTAAGAAAAAGGGGTACAACAGATAGGTATGCAGTACACCCAACAGGCAAACAACGAGAAGCAAGTAGAGCAGGATATGCACCGTGCGAAGGTAAACCCCGCCGCGGTTTTACCTGCCGACTCGCCGGGGGCCATACCTCCACCATTGCCAGTTCTTCGAAATGGACGGAGCCTTAGTATCTTGATCGGATGCGCAACATACTATTCGGGCTACTTTTTTTAACCGGGTTTTACCTGCAAGCCCAGCCTTTGGAAGGGCAGCGATTTGCGGCCTATGGTTTCGCGGGCCTGAGTGCCGCTCAGATCGATGGCGATTATTATTTCGGCTACAATAAGGTAGGATTGACGGCCGGCGCGGGTGCCCACATACT
>JBASAV010000577.1:0-4982 GCA_049650785.1 Lewinella sp.
CTCATCGACGCCCTCATTGTAGCGGAAGAACCTTTCCAGACGTTGGTGCTTGCACCGACCCGCGAACTGGCCCTGCAGATCGAAGATGAGTTCCGTGCCCTTACGCTCGGGATGAAATTCAACGCCATCACACTGATCGGTGGCCGGAATATCAACACCGATATCGTTAACCTGAAGAAGCGTAGCTACCACCTGGTCGTAGCCACTCCGGGTCGTCTCAAGGACCTCTACCAGCAGGGCAAGATCGACCTCCAGGAAGCTTCCGTTCTGGTACTCGACGAATTCGACCGGATGCTCGATATGGGCTTCCAGAAGGACGTGATGTACCTCACCGACAAGATTGGCGATCGCGACCAGACAATGCTCTTCTCCGCCACGCTCGATAAGTCACAACAGAAGCTGATCGACCATTTCCTGAAAGACTACGTGACCGTTAAGGTCAGTAGTGGCGAAGCCTCGGCCGAGCACATCAATCAGAGCGTACACTTCGTCGAACCCGACAACAAGTTTGACGAGCTGATCGAAATGCTCAAGGGACCGGAGATGAAGCGAGTACTGGTTTTCGCCGAAACCAAGCACCGCGTGAAGAAGGTCACCAAGAAGCTCAACCAGGCAGGTATTTCCGCGGATGAGATCCACGGTAACAAAAGCCAGAACTACCGGCAGAAAGCCCTGAACGCTTTCAAAGCCGGCAAAATCACAGCCCTATGCGCAACGGACGTTGCCGCCCGGGGACTGGACATCGATGATATCACCCACGTGATCAACTTCGAAGCGCCCACCGATTACGATACGTACATCCACCGTGTCGGCCGTACCGGTCGCGCCGGAAAAGGTGGTGAAGCGATCACGTTCTACGATAAAGCGTAATCTCATCATTCGAAAGCTTAAAGAAGGACGGACGTACTACGCTCCGTCCTTTTTTAATGCCTCGGCGAGCTCATCCTTATTCATGGAGCTACGGCGGTCTATATCCCGGTCCTGCGCCAGGTCGTAGAGCTCCTCCCTCGTCTTGTTTGCCAGATCGTTGTCTTCCTGGTTGGAATAGGTATCGATGATGGCCTGCTTCAGCTCGTCTTTGTTCATGGTGCTGCGTCCCGCTACGTCGAGTTCCTGGGCCCGGTCCATTAACTCGTCCTTGGAGAGTCCGTCGCCGTCGATGACGCCGATTTCGGCCATGGTACGCTGTACGATGTCGGGCCAGTCGGCGTACTGATCACCCTCCTTGTCCGTTTTCTTCTTGGTTTTATTGGCTTTCTTCCGCCCGTCCCCGGTTAGCAGAGCCCAGGCATCGTGGGGTAGGTAGCGCGCCATACCTTCGGCGCCGTTCGCCGCGGCATCCCCGTCGCTGGTTTCCCATTCGTTTTTGGTCCACTGCTGTAGACTCTGGGCAGCGTCGTCCTTCTTGTCGCTCTTGTATCCCCCACCCTGCTTCTCGTACTCCTGCACGAGCATTTGACTCTTGCGGGCACTCCACTGTCCGGGGTCACCACCTTTATCGCCTTCCTGTAGCTCCTGCTTGATCCGGCGACGCAGATCCGGTTTGGTGTTCTTCTCTTCGTAATTATCGTCTGCCATCAGTATCAACTTTTGGAGGGTAACTACGGAAGCGCAAACTGGTTGAAAGGTGTCTTCCCTGCGCACCGGCGCCCAAATCTTCCAACCTGCTTCATTGAGTCCGCACCTGCTCGGGATCGTCAGCCGCCTCCTGCGTCAAGTCCCCGAGGTGAACACCCTCCACGATCAGCATGAATCCGATGGGGTTAAGCAGGCTAGCCCGAGCGTCTGGATTCGAGCTAATTACTGGCAATTGATGTAAAGATGATATTATCGAAGCGCTGAACGAATTCCTGAAGGGTGGGCATAGGCACCGATAGCCAGGCGGCACTGCCTCCAAAGTCGGGTATTTCTAACGTATGGTTAGTAGTGCTGTACGCGACTATTTACGCCAATGTCGCAAAACTACGCCCCGGGGCATTTGTTGGTGCTTGCCTATGAAGGAAAGCAAATTTCGCCGCCTGCGGCGGGACGAACTGGAGGAAGTCACGCCGCAATTTGTTAAGTTTCTGAGTGTCAACGGAATCGACGCTCAAAGTTGGAATCGTATTAAAGCGGATGATCCCCAGCGTGCCGATGCCCTCATTCTGCAATTCAGCCAGATCGTCTTTTCCGGTGTGATCGACCGGGTAGAGTTCCTCATCCAGCGCAAGCCCCATGACCTACGGACTTACCGCACCGGACCGGATAAAATCGAAATGCGGGGTCTCTTGCTGAGCGGAGAAACATCCGTTGACCTGACCGATACCGAACTCCAGCCGAGGGAAATATTTGATCGGCTGAAGGCCGACGGAGCCAAACCAAAACTATACTCCGCCGAACGCGCTTATCTGCCTATCGGCCGCGATCAGGATATATTTCTCCGCATGGAGGAAGGCGCTCTGATCGACAACGGCGACCTGTTCCAGCTGCTCGACGGCCTGAAGTAGACGCGCGATGCCTGCGGCTGCGGTAAAAACCTTACTTTAACTTGCTTCAAACCTGCCTGCATGCCCGTTTACCGCGTTGCTCTCCTGCTATTGGTTCTGCAGTTAACTAACTGTGAGTCCGAGGTCCAGACGTTATCGTCCGCACCTACGACGGCGGACGCAAACACGCCACGCATGAATACGGAATTGGCCATCTATAAGGATGCTGATCAACCGGTAGGCGACCGTATTGCCGATCTCATCGGACGGATGACCACCGAAGAAAAGGTCGCTCAGGTGATGGCTATCTGGGCAGACAAGCACGAAATGGAAACGGAGTCCAACGATTTTGATCCATCCAAAGCGGGGGAAGTGATCCCACATGGCATCGGTCACGTGACCCGCCCCAGTGAGCTCAGTGAAAGTGGGGAGCCGGGCCGTAGCGGCGCCGAAGAGGTGGTCTACGTAAATGCCATTCAAAAATGGCTGGTAGAAGAAACGCGCCTCGGCATACCGGCTTTGATGCACGAAGAAAGTCTGCACGGACTGGCCGCCAAAGATGCCACCAGTTGGGGGCAACCGATCTCGATCGCCGCCACCTTCAACCGGAAGCTGACCCGCCGGCTATATGCTACCGCCGCCCGGCAGGCAGCCAGCCGCGGCGCTCACGTCGTGCTTACCCCCGTGGTGGATGTGGCCCGTGATCCGCGGTGGGGCCGGGTTGAAGAGACGCTGGGAGAAGACCCCTATCTGGCCGGCGAAATCGGGCTGGAAGCCGTACTGGGCTTTCAGGGGGACAATGATCAGTGGGATGAGGGCGAAGTATTTGCTACCCTGAAGCACTTGGCTGGTCACGGCGAACCCGAAGGCGGCAACAACATCGGACCCGCCCATATCAGTGAACGTACGCTCCGTGAAGTCTTCTTCTACCCTTTCCGCCATATCGTCGAGAACGGGAACGTGCGCAACATCATGGCCAGCTACAATGAGGTGAACGGTATTCCCAGCCATGCCAACGCCTGGATGCTAAACGATGTCCTGCGCGGTGAGTGGGGCTACGAAGGGGCCGTGGTATCGGACTATTTCGCCGTACGCGAACTACACGAGCGCCACGCGGTCGCCAAAAATCTGAAGCAGGCAGCCATACGTGCGATCAGTAGCGGCGTGGATATCGAACTACCCGACCGGGAGGCCTTTCCCTACCTGGTCGAAGCAGTAAATTCCGGTGAGCTCGATGAGGCGATCCTGGACCGGGCCGTAGGCCGGATTCTCAAGCAAAAGTTTGACCGGGGCCTCTTCGAAAATCCCTACACCGATCCGGATAAAGTCTTGTCCAATACGCCGGATGATGATGCTTTGGTCCGTCAGGCGGGAACGGAAAGTATGATCCTGCTGAAAAACAACGACGTACTACCGCTCAGTGAAGGCCTGACTATAGCCGTCGTAGGTCCCAATGCAGACCGCGTTCTGCTGGGTGGCTACAGTGATCACCCCGCCCACGTTGTAACCCTCCGCCAGGGGTTGGAAGCCTACGCGGCGCGGACGGACGGCGCGGTGATCTACTCCGAGGGCACCCGGGTGACCGAGCCCGGTAGCTGGTACAAAGATCCGGTGGTCGCCGTGAGCGAGGAGGACGATCGCAAGCGAATCACTAAGGCGGTCAAGGACGTAGCGGCCGCGGACGTGATCATACTCGCCGTAGGTGGCAACGAGCTCACGAGTCGGGAAGCCTGGGCGGAAGGCCACATGGGAGACCGCCCCTCGCTGGAGATGATGGGCACGCAGAACGAATTGATTGATGCCCTGGCCGAATTGGATATCCCAATAGTGGGACTCGTCTTCGGTGGCCGGCCGCTCAACATCAGCAACCTGGTGGAGAAGGCCGACGCCGTCTTTCAGTGTTTCTACCTCGGCCAGGAGACGGGTCATAGTGTGGCGGATGTCTTGTCAGGACAGGTGACGCCAAGTGGAAAACTCCCAATTAGTATCCCCCGTTCGGCGGGACACATCCCAGCCTACTACAACTACAAGCCTACCGCCCGTCGTGGGTACCTGATGGAGGATGTAAGTGCCCTCTACCCTTTCGGCTTTGGACTTAGCTATACCACCTTCGGATTTTCCGAGCCACGGCTGGGCCAGGCAAATATCATGACCAACGGCAATACCACCGTAACCGTGGAGGTGACCAACACCGGCGAGGTCGCCGGTCAGGAGGTCGTCCAACTATACATCCGAGATGACTTCAGTATGGTCACCCGACCGGTAAAGGAGCTTCGCGGGTTCGAGAAAATCTCCCTGGCACCCGGCGAAACCAAGACCGTCACTTTGGAGCTGGGCTTCGATCAACTGAACTACCTGGACGGCGAGATGCAGTACAGTGTAGAGCCGGGAACCTTCCAGATCATGGTAGGCAGCAGTAGCCGGGATGAGGACCTCAAGCGCGTCGTGCTCACCGTCATCGACCAGGCGAAATAGGTCATGTTTTGGCAGCTATATAAGATAAGCACGCACGTAAAT
>JBASAV010000578.1:0-2553 GCA_049650785.1 Lewinella sp.
CGCTATATCCGAGAGTGCCGTCGACCTCATCCCGCTCACCAGCCCCTTCCAGTAGCTATTGAAGAAGCTCTTTTCGGCGATATGCTCGTGAAAGATCTGCCCCTGCCGGAAGTCCTCCCCCTGGCTATTGTCTTCCTTCACCACCACGCCCGACAATAGATTTTTCAGCCAGGCCATGCCCCCGTCGACCATCTTCACGTCGAGGTTGCGGTAAAGCAGGGTCAGGCTACCCTGAATGGTATCGTTATGCATCCGCGAATCGTAAGCCAGCTTTTCAATCACGCCTTCCTCGATCACGGCACCGGCCGCTACCCGCATCAGCGGATTGACCCGGGAAAGGTCGTATTCGCCCATCTCCCCCGTGGCGGAGTACCCCCGACCGTCTTCGCGGCGCGACAGCCGGAATTCCGCGTGCATGGGCGTGCTCTCCTCGAAGGTGGCATCGATGGTAGCTAGCACGGAATCCGTCTGGCTCACTTCCGTATCGAGGCGGGAGAGGACCACCGTACCATCAGAGAAGTGAATAGTTTTCGGGTCCATGATGGAATCGACCACCCCGTAGGCTATGTTGGTAGAGCGAAAGCGGGCCCCGTTCATCACGATGCGCATCCCCGCCCGGCGCAGTGCCTCGATGGGCATGGGGCGCTCGCCCTTTTTCGATTCGATGGATAAGTCCTCTACCACCATGAGCCGAAAATCGGCGGCGCGCAGGGAGTCGAGGTAGACCATTTCGCCCTTCAGTATGGGATTCCTGCGAACGCCGCTCAGCCGCAGGCTGTCGAAGGAGAAGTCCATCCAGGATTTCGCCAGTTCCTGTTCCAGGAATTTACTGGCCTCCGGTCGCGTTCGGCGCCGCAGACTATCCATCGCTACGGTTTGTGCACGGCTGTCGTAGACGACGCGGTCGAAGTAATGATCCACCGGTAAATCTTTACTTCCGATGAGGCGCAACTGCCGCACACGGACGTTCCCCTCCCCAAGCTGATCGGGGTCAAAGGGGACCGGAATATCGCGCTGATCAACGTAGATGCCCTCGCCCTGGATATCCTGGCGGCCGTCGGATCCATAGCGTTTAACGATGGCATTTTCAATCCGGGCGCGGCCGGCCGACATCGGTTTTTGTACGGTTACTTGATCCAACATCAGCTCAGGCAGTGACAACGTATACCGGCCCCCGTCACCGGTTGCGATGGCTACCGCTGCACCCTCCAGCGTTACCGTACCTAAAGGGGCCGGTCGCTGCGCCAGTAGCGCATCCCGCTCGATCCCGCTCACGCGTAGCTGATCCGTTGTCCCGTTTACTTTTTCGCCTTCGAAGGTGAGGTTAGCGACCGTTGCCTCTTTGGTTTCGCTACGGTAGGCCAGTTGCTCGCCGCGAATGGTCTGCCCGTCCAGATAGACCTCGAAGGTGGGCAGGTCCAGAATGGTCCGACCCATACCCCCCGGTGCAATCGGAAATCGTAGATCGCGTTGGTCCAGGTCCATTTGACGGATGAGCACGGCGAGACCCTTTTGGTTGTCGAAGGAGGCGCTGTCGGTGGCTACCGTCAGGCTGCCTACGGTCAGGCTATCGCGGTACCGCATTTCCCGGGCGTTCAGGTTGCCGACGTAGCTGGTCTGCCCGAATTCGCCGCCCACCTCTAGATCGATGTCGGGAAGCATCAGTTGCCCAATCCGCAAAGGGGTTGATTCGGAGGTCGTGGAATCGCCGGTGTTTCCCGATTGGCTCTTTACCTGCGCTACGCCGCCCAAACTTCCTACGGACAGCGTGTCGATCGATATGACATCCTCCAGGTCCTCGGCGTTCAGTCCGGATATCGCGACATTTTCCGCCCGCACGCTGGTGGCTTGTCCCCGGCGCACCAGCACTTCGGCTATCGCCACCGATTCGGAGCCGGTGCCGTAGCCAATGCCCGTGGCCGTGATTTCCAGGTTGCTCTTCCGGTTGGCGTACCGCGTCGAATCCGCCGTGATGCGCAGTGACTGGATTCCGGCAGGTCGAAAGGGGATACGAAAGGCCTGGAGCGAGAGGGCGAAATCGGTGAGCTCGACTTCCGTCCCGTTCGGCTCGTCCGTCAGGTTCAGAAAAATGCTGTCCAGTTCAATTTCGGCCACTTCCAGGGCGAGCGAACTGCTGTCGGACGAGCCACTGCCGGTACGCCGCACCTCGGCGTCCATGCCCTGTAGCCGAATGAGTTCCAGTTTAATGGGGTCCGAACCGATGAGACTGAACAGGTGCAGCCGGTCGGCCTCCAGTACACTCAGACTGCCGCGGGCGGAAAAATTCTCCCGGTCCTGATTGAAAGTAATCCGGTGTGCTTCCACCCGCAGCGGGAAGAGGCCGTAGCTGTAATCGCCTACGCTCAGTTCGTTACCGTCCTCGTTGGCTTGTGTAATGGCCCGGTCAATACGGTGACCGACGTACCAGCGTGCGCCAACGTAAAGGGCCATAGGTAGCAGTAAAAGGAGGTACCACCAGCGGAAGCGAAAGGAAGATTGGGACATGATTAAGGTGGCGCGAAAGTATATTTTTGCATAAAGCGCAGCATACCC
>JBASAV010000579.1:0-6122 GCA_049650785.1 Lewinella sp.
AATCCACTCCGCGTCAAGCCCGGTAACACGCTACTCTCCGCTCTCTCCGACCAAAGCGTCTTCCTTCCCTCCGCCTGCGGTGGTGGTGGAACTTGCGCCATGTGCGAGTGCCATATTTCCAAAGGTGGCGGTGATGTACTTCCTACGGAACTTAACCACCTAACCCGCCGGGAGGTCGCCGAAAACAAGCGACTCGCCTGCCAGGTAAAGGTGCGCCAGGACATGGAGATCCAGATCCCCGAAGAAATCTTCGGTATCAAGAAGTGGGAGTGTACCGTCGATCGGAACTACAACGTGGCTACCTTCATTAAGGAATTTGTAGTACGGTTGCCGGAAGGTGAATCCCTAGACTTCGAGTCGGGCGGATACATCCAGGTCGACGTACCCAAAGTAGAGGTCCAATTCAAGAATTTCGATATTACCCCTCACCCCGTGTTTCATAAGGGTGCTCCGGAGGATAAATTCAAGGCGGACTGGGATAAGTTCGGTATGTGGGACTTCGTCATGAAGAACGACGAAGAACAGTTCCGTGCTTACTCCATGGCTAACCACCCCGGAGAAGGCGACATCATCATGCTGAATATCCGTATCGCACCGCCGCCCTTCGACCGGCAGAAAGGTGCCTACATGGACGTTAATCCCGGTGTCTGTTCGAGCTACGTATTCAACCAAACGCCCGGCGACAAGGTGACCATCTCCGGTCCCTACGGTGAATTCTTCATCAAGCCGACCGACAAAGAGATGGTCTACATTGGTGGTGGTGCTGGCATGGCTCCGCTCCGCAGCCACATCTTCCACCTGTTCCACACCCTTAAAACAGATCGGAAGGTCAGTTACTGGTACGGTGGACGCTCCAAGGCCGAACTCTTCTACACGGAAGAATTCCGCGAAATCGAGGAGAACTTCCCCAACTTCAGCTACCACATCGCCCTGAGCGATGCGCTGGAGGAAGACAAATGGGATGGCATGACCGGCTTCATCCACACGGCTGTTCTCGAGAACTACCTTAAGGACCACGATGAGCCCGAAGAGATCGAATACTATCTCTGCGGTCCTCCCCTGATGCTGCAGGCCGTGCAGAACATGCTCGACGAACTCGGTGTGCCCGAAGAGAACATCGCCTTCGACGACTTCGGCTCCTAGTACGATGCGGTCTCCGACCGCGCAGTACAATGCGGTCTCCGACTGCGCCAGTACAAAGCAGTCTCCGACTGCGAAAAAGCCCGGTGAGATGCAAATCTCACCGGGCTTTTTGTGTAGTCACTAGCTATCTGGACAAAGGAGTTTCCCCTACTCTGGGAAAGCGATCCCAGCGCTGCCGGAGGCAGCCTCCTACCGCAGGTGCCGGATACTATAGTAAAAGATAGTCCCAAACCCCACCGCCAGCAGGCCATGAAATACCACAAACGTGGTGTTGTCCCAGTAAAAAGCACCGAAGAAGGCCAGTAGAAAATACAGGCTCAGCACACCCTCTCCAATGGTGATGGCGCTAAGCTTGCCGGTGAAGTATTTTTTAGTGGAGAACTTGTCCCCGGCCGAATGGATGTTGAATTTGGGGGTCCGAACGAAGGGGCTCTTCCTGCCTCGGTAACCCTGTAATACGGCTACGGAATTATGCAGGGACAATCCCATACTCAGCGCCAGGAAAACGGGGAACAGCAGTATAAATTTGACCAGGGCCTTTACGGAGCTGGTTTCCTTATTGGCTACGCTTCGGACGTTACCCACGTAATAGACAGCGATCACGGACAGCAATCCAACTAGGAAAATGGCAAACACGTCCTTATCAATGCCGTACGCTGCCAATTCCCCGAGGGTAAATACCAGTGGTACGCTGGAAACACCGCACAGGAAGACAAACAGGAAGATGGATGAGGCGAGCAGGTGAACGGTAGCGTGGACCTTATTCCCGAGCGTCAGGTCACTTTTCCAAACGTCGGGCAACATCTTGCGAGCCGTTTCCGCACCTCCTTTCATCCAGCGGTGCTGCTGGCTCTTAAAGCTGTTCATGTCTACCGGCAGTTCCGCCGGGCTGCCTACTTCTTCCAGGTAGCGTATGCGGTACCCCGCCAACTGGCTACGAATACTGAGGTCCAAATCTTCCGTCAGCGTATCCGGCTGCCAGCCTCCACCGGCTTCGATCGCCTCACGTCGCCATACGCCTGCCGTGCCGTTGAACTGCAGCAGATGCCCACCCTTCATCCGGCCAACCTGCTCTACGGTAAAGTGAACGTTCAACTGTAGTGCCTGTAAGCGGGTAATCAGGCTGTACGATTCGTTGAGGTGCTCCCACCGGGTTTGTACGACTCCGATACCGGGGTCGGCGAAGTGGGGAATAGTGCGGCACAAAAAGTCCGGCGCCGGAACGAAATCCGCATCGAAAATCGCGATGTAATCCCCCCGGGCCTCGGTGGTGCCATCACGCAGAGCACCGGCTTTAAAGCCCGTGCGTACTTCCCGGACGATCTGACGAATCTGGTATCCCCGGGACCGATAGGCACTGACTTTTTCCGCCACCAGGGTTGTGGTCTCGTCAGTGCTATCATCCAGGATGTGGATTTCGTAGCGATCTTTCGGGTAGTCAAATGCGGCTACGGCATCGATCAGCCGACCGATGACGTAGAATTCATTGTAGATGGGAAGCTGTACCGTTACAAATGGATAGGCGGGCGGCGGCGGCGCAGGAGCAAGGGCGGTATCCGAACCGCAATGACGCGCTACACCCGTTGCCACCATCGCTGCCGAGCTACGGTCTTTTTCCCGGAGATGCCACTCTCGTTGCGGACTGGTGTCGTCACGATAGGGCCGCGCCCCGGAATCCCGTAAATAGTGATAAAGCAAGTTTAGTTGCAGCAGGCAGTAGACGGTGATATACGATAGACTGATCGCATATACGCCCAATACCAGGAAAGCAACTAGGGTCATGATCGAATCAGTTTGAAAATGGTCCAGAGGATCTTGTGACCCGCCAGCAACGTACCACGGACGGTCCCGGAAATCTTAGATACGCCGATCCGCCGGCGGTATCCGACGGGTACTTCCGTACACTTCATCCCGGCCTTGGCAGCTTTCACTTGCATTTCCACCGTCCAACCGAAGTCCGGGTCTTCCATTTGCAACGCCAGCAATGATCGGTAGCGTATAGCACGGAAGGGACCGAGGTCGGTGAATTCATAACTGTAAAACAAGCGGATAAGATTTGTTGCCAGCCAGTTGCCGAAGATCTGGGGGAATGTCATGCTACCGGATTCCGCTTCTCCCCGGGCCCTTGATCCGATGACCAGGTCATAATCTAGGTTGATGATGGGCGCAGTGAGCTCCGGCAATTGTCCGGGGTAATCGCTGCGGTCGCCATCAACGAAAACGACGATGTCCGGTAAATCTCCGGCCGGTCGGCGGGCAATGTGTGCCATGCCGCGCAGACAGGCCGATCCATACCCCGGCCGATGCTCCGTCACTACCGTGGCTCCCGCCTCCGCCGCTACCGCCGCGGTGCGATCCTGGCTATTGTTGTTACAGACGATCACTTCCCGTATCAGGTGAAGCGGAAGCTCTCCGACCACTAAACCGATGCTGGCCTCCTCATTGAAGGCCGGGATGATCACATCGATAACCGGCGTGGAGGAGAGCAAAGTCAACTAAGTCCTCCGTCTACGCTGATGACCTGTCCGTTAATGTAGCTGCTCATGTCCGAAGCCAGGAAGATGCAGGCATTGGCGATCTCCTCGGGCCGGCCGAGTCGTTTGAGCGGAATACTGGACAAGTAAGCTTCCTTTACTTTCTCCGGCAGGTCATCGGTCATTTCCGTTTCGATAAATCCGGGAGCGATGACGTTACAGCGTAGGTTACGGCTACCCATCTCTTTGGCAATGGATTTGCTGAAGCCGATGATGCCGGCCTTACTGGCCGCGTAGTTAGCCTGCCCGGCATTACCCTGCAGACCCACGATGCTGGACATATTGATGATGCTCCCCCCGCCGCGCATCATGCCGCGCATGGCGTGCTTCGTCAAATTAAAGACGGACTTGAGGTTATTATCCATAACGGCGTCCCACTGCTCCTCGTTCATCCGCAGCATGAGCGTGTCTTTAGTGATTCCGGCATTGTTGATGAGCACGTTGATGCCGCCCATTTCTTCGGTGACGGTTTTGATGAGTTGCTCGGCACCGGCGTAGTCGGAGGCGTCGCTCTGGTAGGCGCGGGCGTTATCACCAAGTTCCGTTACGAGGGCTTCCGCCGGTCCGGCCGAACTGCGATAGGTGAAGGCAACCTTGGAGCCGGCCTGGTGAAAAGCACGGACCAGAGCGGCTCCGATGCCGCGTGATCCTCCTGTGATGAGCGTGACTTTTCCGTCGAGTAGTCCCATGTAATGCGTATTTTTTGGTGGGTGGCCAAAGGTAGGGTAAACTTAAAACCCTGCCCCCGCCTTTTATACGCTCAAAAACTACGCAGCCATGTTCGGAGATATGATGAAGCAAATGGAGGAAATGCAGGCCAAGATGCAGGAGCAACTGGCTAAAGAATCCTTCGAGGCGGACGCCGGCGGCGGAGCCGTCAAGGTTACCTGTGATGGTACCCGCACCATACAGAACGTTAGCATCGATCCCGATCAGGTTGATCCTTCCGATGTGGAGGCACTGGAGGATCTTATCGTGGTTGCCACCAATCGCGCATTGGAGAAAGCCGCCGAATTTGAAGCCAAGCAGGCCGGTGGCATGATGGATAATATGCTCCCCGGCGGATTGGGTAGCATTCTCGGAGGATAAACTTAATTTTACCGTTTTCGGTCCAGCCATTCACCTATGGAAGAACTCGCGGGGATAATTATCCTGGGAATATTTGCTCAGTGGTTCGCCTGGCGCGTGAAGATCCCTGCCATTCTACCCCTGATTGTCATCGGGTTGCTAGTGGGGCCTATCTCCAGCCTCTTCACGGCAGACGGGGAGAAGCTGATCAGTCCCATCTATCACCTGGTGGGTGAGGACGGAGTGGGGAAAGGTCTCTTTCCGGGCAAATCCCTGTTTTTCTTTGTGAGCCTGGCCATTGGTGTCATCCTTTTCGAAGGAGGATTGACCCTTCAATTTCGGGAAGTAAGGGATACGCAGCGGTCCATTCTCCGGCTCATCTCGATCGGCAGCTTCGTCACCTTCGTTGGCGCGGGATTGGCGACACACTTTATCATGGACCTGAGCTGGAGTATCAGCTTCTTGTTTGCCGCTCTGATCATCGTTACCGGGCCGACGGTTATCGCCCCCATTCTCCAAAATATACCCCTCAACCGTAATGTGAGCACCGTCCTAAAGTGGGAGGGAATCCTGATCGATCCGCTCGGCGCGCTGGTGGCGGTACTGGTGTTCGAGTTTATCCGATCGACGGACCACGGTATCGGATTTACCGGGGAGGCGCTGCGCACATTCGTACAGATCATCATCTACGGAGGTACACTGGGGTTCCTGATGGGCTACGCCCTCTATCACATCATCAAACGCGAGCTGGTTCCTCACTACCTGCTCAATGTCTTCATCCTGGCCTATGTCCTGTTCATCTTTGTAGTGAGCGACCAACTGGCCCACGAATCCGGGCTGCTCGCCGTTGTGGTCATGGGTCTCGTACTGGCAAACAAGGACGTTCCACGTATCAAGGAAATCCTATCCTTTAAAGAGTCGCTCAGCGTCTTGCTGATCTCGATCCTGTTTATTCTACTCGCCGCCAATATGCATATGGACGAATTGCGGCTGTTGACGGAAGACTGGCGTCCACTGGCGCTGTTCGGATTTGTTATTCTGGTGCTGCGACCGTTGAGCGTATTTCTTAGCACGGCACGGGGAAACCTGAGTATAAACGAGAAAATATTCATCAGCTGGGTCGGTCCGCGGGGTATTGTGGCAGCCGGTATCGCCTCGCTGTTCGGACTCAACCTGGCCGCCGATGGAGTGCCCGGTGCGCAATACATCACCCCCCTGGTGTTCATGATCGTTCTGGGAACGGTCCTGATCAATGCTACTACGGCTCGCCTGGTAGCCCGGCTACTGGGAGTCATTCAGGATAATTCAAGTGGAGTGCTGATTCTCGGCGCCAATGACTTCGCGATTACGATCGGCATGTATCTGAAGGACCAGGGG
>JBASAV010000580.1:0-4016 GCA_049650785.1 Lewinella sp.
GCATTACACCGGAGGCGTTTACCTTGAGGGGGATGTAATCCCGGGCCGTAGTCGACGGAGCAGCGCCCTGGCCACGACCGACCATCCGCTTGGCGAACTGAATCGGAATCTTGCGGATACCGGTCACGATCATAACCGTCGCCATGGTAACCAGGAAGAAGCCGAACATTTCCAGTACGAAAATAAGCAGCGCGCCGACCTGCAGACGAGATTGAAGCTCGAAACCCAGGGCCGTGGGAAGACCGACGATGATACCCACCGTGATCAGCAAGGATACACCGTTACCGATACCCCGGTCCGTAATCCGCTCACCCAACCACATCGCGAAGATGGTACCGGTAGAGAGGATAATGATGCCGGAGATCCAGAACACACTTTCCGAAACGGCGGGGCTTACGCCACCCTGTGAACGGATGTAAGTGAGGTAACCGGCTCCCTGTACGAGGGTAATGGCCACCGTAAGCGCACGGGTAATCTGCGTGAGCTTCTTACGACCCGACTCCCCTTCCGTCTTCTGAAGTTTCTGGAAGTAGGGGACGGCGAAGCCAAGAAGTTGTACGATGATGCTAGCCGTGATATACGGCATGATACCTAGCGCCATGATCGAGGCGTTGTTAAAAGCCCCCCCCGTGAAGAGGTTGATCAGGCCCAGCAGGTCGTTGCCGTCGCCTCCGGTGTTCATATTCGCCTGTAAAGTAGCGATATCCACACCCGGTAAAACGATGAACGATCCCAGACGGTACACAGCCATAAGGGCGAGGGTGAAGAGGATGCGGTTACGCAGCTCCTCAATCGACCAGATGTTTTTAATATTCTCGAAGAACCTCATGGCAGGTTGATTTTAGGCGATGGTAATGCTACCGCCTGCTTTCTCAATAGCTTCCTTGGCAGAAGCACTTGCTGCGTGAGCGGTAATGGTAAGCGCACTGCTTACTTCACCGTTGCCCAGCAGTTTGATGCGGTCCGTCTTCTTGACCACACCGAGATCGTAGAGGGTAACCGGGGTAATCTCGCTCAGGCTGTGCTTTTCACTCAGAGCCTGTAGCTTGTTCAGGTTCAAAGCTACATACTCTACGCGATTCGGGCTGTTAAAGCCGCGTTTCGGTAAGCGCATTTGCAAAGGCATCTGACCACCTTCGAAATTACGCTTGCTTTTGTAACCGCTGCGGGACTTGGCGCCCTTATGGCCACGGGTAGACGTACCACCCCGGCCGGAACCTTGGCCACGGGCTATCCGCTTACCGGATTTCGTCGATCCCTCGGCGGGCTTTAGATTATTGAGTTCCATTGGAATATTTGTTATGCGTCAGATCCGAAGATCTGTCGTTTTATTCTACGGTCACCAGGTGGGCGACCTTATTAACCATTCCGCGGATCACCGGAGTATCCTCCCGCTCTACAGTTTGGTGCATTTTTTTGATACCAAGTGCTTTGATCGTGTCCTTCTGGCTTTTAGGCCGGTCGATAACACTTTTGACTTGGGTAATTTTGATCTTAGCCATGGTAGATGGTATTTGCGTTTAGCCTTCGAAAAGCTTCTCCATAGAGATACCACGCTGCTTGGCGATGGTCTGCGGGCTGCGCAGCTTCTGGAGGGCGTCGATGGTAGCCTTGATGACGTTGTGGGGGTTAGAGGATCCCTGTGACTTAGCAAGCACGTTGTGCACACCACAGATATCAAGTACCGAACGCATAGCACCACCGGCAATTACACCGGTACCCTCACTGGCGGGCTTCAGCAGGACCTTACCGGCGCCATACTTACCCAGCTGCTCGTGCGGGATGGTACCCTTATACAGGGGAACTTTGATCATACTCTTACGAGCGACATCGGTTGCCTTCTGAATGGCTTCGGAGATATCCTTCGATTTACCGGTTCCGTGTCCAACTTTGCCTTTGCCGTCACCAACGACGACGATAGCGGCGAAGGTAAACGTGCGGCCACCCTTGGTTACTTTGGATACCCGGTTGAGGGCTACCATTTTTTCCTTCAGGTCGGATTCGTGCTGGTCACCACGGTTGTTACGTCCGCGATTGTCGCGACGGCCGCGTCCGCCGCCGCCACTGTTGTTTCTATTGTCAGCCATGATAGCTTGATTTAAAGGTTGAGGCCTCCCTCGCGGGCGCCATCTGCGAGTGACTTCACCCGACCGTGATATAAATAACCGCCACGATCGAAGAGTACTCCGTCGATACCGGCTGCCTTAGCGCGCTCGGCGATCAGTTTTCCTACCTCTTTGGCCTGGTCCGATTTGTTACCATCGTTACCGACACTGGCTTCAAAGCTGCTGGCACTGGCAAGGGTGTTGCCGGTGACGTCATCGATGAGCTGAGCGTAGATATACTTATTGGAACGGTATACGTTGAGACGCGGCTTCTCGCCCGTTCCCTGAATCTTCTTCCGTACGCGGCTGTGAATCCGCTTGCGCCGCTTGAGTTTTGTAAGTTGCATGGCTATTATCTTTTACTTCTTAGCGGCGGTCTTACCTGCTTTACGACGAATCTCTTCGCCTTCAAAGCGGATACCTTTTCCTTTGTATGGTTCGGGCTTACGCAGCGAACGAATCTTAGCGGCTACCTGCCCGATAAGTTGCTTGTCCGTACTAGCCAGTTTGATCAGCGGGTTTTTACCCTTCGCCGTGACCGTTTCGATTTTTACTTCCTCGGGGACCGCGAAGTAGATAGGGTGCGAGTAACCGAGGGTGAGGATAAGGAGGTTTCCTTTATTCTCAGCCCGGTAACCAACGCCGATTACCTCTAGGGTTAGTTCGTAGCCATCGGTGACGCCCTTCACCATATTGGAGATGAGGGAACGGTACAGGCCGTGGAAAGCGCGGTGGCGCTTGCTATCGGTGGGACGGGTAACCTGGACCTCGGAATCGTTGATTTCGATTCCCATGTCGGGATCAACCTGTTGGGTCAACTCGCCTTTGGGTCCCTTAACCGTTACGAGGTTGCCCTTGCTGACGGTTACAGTGACGCCCTGGGGCAGATCGACCGGATTTTTTCCTATTCTGGACATATTATTAAATTGATCTTACGGGAGAGCGAGCTTTCCCTGCAGAGATGGACTATTAGATTAATATACGTAAGCGAGCACTTCACCGCCGACGTTCGCATCGGTGGCCTGGCGGCCGGTCATCACGCCCCGGCTAGTGGATACGATAGAGATACCCAAACCGTTGATAACGCGGGGCATACTATCGGCTTTGGCGTATTGACGCAGACCCGGCTTAGAAACGCGGATGAGCTTACGAATGACGGGCTTCTTGGTTTCCCGCTCGTACTTGAGGGCGATAGAGATGGTGCCCTGCTTACCTTTGCCTGCTTCGTCGTCGAACTTATACTTCAGGATAAAGCCCTGATCGTATAGAATTTCGGTGAGCCGCTTTTTAGTGCGGGAAGCGGGAATGGTGACCACGCGGTGTCCGGCAATCTGTGCGTTGCGGATGCGGGTTAAATAGTCGGCGATTGGATCGGTGACTGCCATGGTAAAAAGTTGCGCTCCGTGGTTTTCTGATAAGAACTTCCGGAACTGTTAGAATTAGATTTGAATATCCTGCCGGTAGAATTACCAGCTAGCCTTGCGGATACCGGGGATCTTGCCATCGAGGGCCATCTCCCGGAACTTGACGCGACACAGACCGAACTTACGCATGTAGCCCTTGGGGCGACCGGTAAGTCCGCAGCGGTTGTGCAGACGGATAGGATTGGAGTTGCGGGGTAGCTTATCCAGCTCTTCCCACTCTCCGGCGGCCTTTAACGCGGCACGCTTCTCAGCGTACTTGGCGACCATGCGCTCCCGCTTACGTTCGCGGGCGATTAGTGATTTACGAGCCATTAGTTATTGTTATTCTGGTTCTTGAAGGGCAGTCCGAGCTCGCGGAGAAGGGCAAGCGCCTCAGCGTCCGTTTTGGCCGTCGTCACGAAAGTGATGTCGTAACCGGTGATGTTCGGAACGTCGTCGAGGCTGATCTCGGGGAAGATGATTTGCTCGGCGACACCCATGGTGTAGT
>JBASAV010000581.1:0-2870 GCA_049650785.1 Lewinella sp.
GGACTGTTGCCGATAAGTAAATTTCCTGCGCTCCGGCGCCCAAAATCATTTTCAAAATGGCCCCGATCAAAACTTACAAGCCCTTCTCCGCCATTTATCCCCCAAACGCAATACCGGCACGTACGTCTTTACCTCCGTGCCCGATACGGCCGGGATCGACCGCTCGCTCCCCGTGGCCACCATCCGGGAACGGGAGGGAACGACGATGATTCTGCAACGGGAGGTAGCCGACGGGTTGGGACTCCCTTACACCTACCTGGCCGCCTGGATCACGCTGCGGGTAAATTCCGATCTGGCGGCGGTGGGATTGACGGCGGCCGTCGCCACCGCGCTGGCCGAGCGGGGCATCTCCTGCAACGTGGTCGCCGGCTACTACCATGACCATCTATTCGTCGATCTCGGGTCGGCGGAAGAGGCTATGCGGGCACTGACCCGCTTGAGTGCCGCCGTGTAAACGAAGTGTGTATCTTACACTAATCATGCAAAAACTTCTTCCTGCCCTTCTCCTGTGGCTGTGTTTCAGCGGGCTGGCCGCCGCCCAGCGACCGGTTCGCACCGACATTCCGCTGGATTCCATTCGCCTGAGCGACCCGGCTATCCTCGCCGACTCGGCCACCATGACCTACTACATGACCGGCACCGGCGGGTGGATGTGGCAAAGCAGGGACCTGGTGACCTGGGAAGGTCCCCACAAGATCACCGATACGGATCCGGATTCCTGGATGGGCCCTGACCCCATGATCTGGGCCGCGGAACTGCACACCTACCAGGGCAAGTACTATGACTTTGCCACCTTTACTAACCGCGACGTCATTATCGATACCGTCGCCGGGAATGAGATCGAACGGCGCGCCAGCCACGTACTGGTGAGTGACACGCCGGACGGGCCATACGTCCCCATGGCCGACCCCACCTACCTGCCCCCGGACATGCCCACCCTCGACGGCACCTTCTGGGTCGATACCGACGGCAAGCCCTATATGATATACTGCTACGAGTGGCTGCAGAACCAAAACGGTACCATGGAGAAGATCGAGCTGAAGCCCGATCTGAGCGGCACCGTGGGTGAAGCCAGTCTGCTTTTTCGCGCCAGTGATTCCCCCTGGAGCCGGCAGGATCGGGACGATGGCACCGTGGGTCCGAGCGTCGTAACTGACGGTCCGTGGCTGTTCCGTACCGGTACCGATCGCCTCGGTATGATCTGGACCAGCTGGGTGCACGACATCTACGTGCAGGGGGTAGCCTATTCCGAAAGCGGCACCCTTGACGGACCGTGGATCCAGGAGCCGGAGCCCATCACACCGGATAACTTCGGGCACGGGATGCTCTTCCAGACTTTTGACGGTAAGGACCTGATGTCGGTACATAGCCACCGCTCGGTAAATGGCCGGTATATCCGGGTGCCCCGCTTGTTCGAAGTGGATCTGTCGGGCGATAAGCTAGCCATTGTCGGGCGATACTATCCGGGTGGTGAATGATACCCCACTACCCTACACAGCAACAACACACCTAATGAACAAACACATGAAAATCCATAGAATCCTCCTTAGCCTTCTGGTAGTAGTCCTTGCTGGTCAGCAAGCTTTTGCCCAGTACGAGAACATCAAGAACGACACCTTCTGGGATACCCAAACGGGCGACCCGCTGTACAGCCAGGGGGGTGGGATCTTCAAGTTTGCGGATCCACAAACGGGGGAAGAGAAGTATTACTGGTACGGGGTGCACTACAAACAGGCGGAATGGTACCGCGATGATCCGTCCGTTACCCAGGAGCGAAATAGCTTCGAGGGGGTGAATTGTTATTCTTCCACCGACCTGGTCAATTGGACATTCGAGGCAGATGTCCTGCCCCCCGACGCGGTATTCGGTGACTCCGAGCGGAGAAGGGGCTGGTTCGGGCGTATGGGCGTTGCCTACGTGGAAGAGGCTGACCAATACGTACTGATCATTCAGCACAATGCCCGGGTAATGTTTGCCGTAGCCGACTCGCCCCTGGGTCCCTTCGAGGTAAGCCACCATAAGAGTATGGAGTCCTGGATCGGCACGTCCAATACCGGCGACCAAACGGTGTTCACCGACGAGGACACCGGCAAATCTTACCTGGTATACAGTTACGGGCAAGGGCGGCACAAAATCTATATTTCCGAAATAGGGATGCAGAACGATACCCTCACACTCCTGGATTACAAGCAGGTCTTCGAGGGGTCCGGCCGGGAAGGGAACTGCCTGTTCAAGTATAAGGGGAAATACTACCTCGCCGCCTCGCAGCTATACGGGTGGGACGGTTCCCTGGCGTATTACCTGGTTGCGGATGATATTATGGGACCCTATCTGCCGGAGAATGACATGAAGGTGTTTGCAGGAGCCGAGGACGACTACGCCCACATCTCGCAAACCGGTTTTTTCTATACCGTTCGGGGGACCGAGGAAGAAACGGTCATCTTCTGCGGAGACCGGTGGGCCGACTTCGCCGGCAATGGATTGGGGTACAACCAATGGGTCCCACTGTCTTTTGACGGATACGAACCCTACTTTAACTCGCTCAACTCCTGGAACCTGAACGAAGCGACCGGAGAATGGATGGTAGCCGAAGACAACAACTACGTCAAGAACGCCAGTTTCGAGGCCGACCGCAAGGAGATGCCCAGTCAGGTCAAACCCGTACAGACCTTCCTCCGCGGCTGGGAAACGGAAGTCGTGCAAGGCACGCCGATTTCACTGGATACTCTCGGCCCCAAGCTCAACCACGCCAACACGGAAGCGGAACGAAAGATGGTTATCGGCGAGCGAAGCCTGAATATGAGCGATACGGTCGCCTTCGTGCGGAAGGTGCATCAGACCATCGGCTCGTCCCCGTACGTGACCTTTGA
>JBASAV010000582.1:0-1967 GCA_049650785.1 Lewinella sp.
GATCCACGCCTCCCTCTGACGCTCCTTTTCTTCCTCGGGATCGGTACTCTCGTAGCCGATGGCGGTTGGGTAGATAAGGATTTCGGCTCCGGCGAGGGCCATCAGACGGGCCGCTTCGGGGTACCACTGATCCCAGCATACCAACACACCCAATTTGCCCAGGCTGGTTTTTACGGGCTTGAAACCCATATCACCGGGTGTGAAATAGAATTTTTCGTAGTAGGCGGGGTCGTCCGGTATGTGCATTTTTCGGTACCGGCCCACGATACTTCCGTCACGTTCGATGACAACGGCGGTATTGTGACAGAGTCCGGGGGCCCGGCTCTCGAAAAGGCTCAGTACTAGAACAAGGTCCAATTCCTGCGCTACGGCGCCAAAATATTCGGTACTCGGTCCGGGGATGGGTTCCGCCTGGTCAAAAATGTCGACCGACTCGGTCTGACAAAAATAGAGGCCAGTGTGCAACTCCTGTAGGACGACCAGATCAGCCCCCTGCTGTCTGCACTGCCGGATGCCGGCAACGCTTTTTTCTAGGTTTGCGGAACGATCACCCGTGTTGGCCTGCTGCACGAGGCCGACGTTCAATTTACTCATCTCGATATGGCTTGTCCTATGTACACCTCTTCCCCACCCCGAGGTTGACCCGGATGCAATGAAGTGTAATCAGCAACAGGATTTTGGGGCTGAATTATTCCCCGTCGTAGTCGTAGGGCAACCGCTTGACGTCCTTGACGGTAGAAAGCGTCATGAGCGTCTTGAGCCGCTCGATCTCGTCGATTTGCTGCAGGGTCTTAAACAACAGGCGCTCGTAGGTAGGGATGTCCTGACAAACGATCTTGATCAGAAAATCCGCCTCGCCGGTAATGATGTAACATTCCGTTATTTCGTCGATGTTCTGAACCTGTTCGAGGAAATTCTCGCGGGCTTGGTTCTTGCGCCAATCGAGGGAGACCAGCACGAAAGTCTTTACCATGAGGCCGATGGCCTCGGGGCTGATCTTGGCGTGGTAGCTCTGTATAACTTCGTTTTGCTCCAGTTTCTTCACCCGTTCCAGGGTTGGAGCCGGACTGAGTCCGATTCGCTTGGACAGGTCGAGGTTAGTGATTTTGCTGTTATCCTGAAGGATTTTCAGAATGCTTAAATCAATCTTATCAAGTTTATCGGACATATAGAAGTGGGTAAGCGAAGTTGATGCGGCAAAGATAGCCGCACCAACTATTATTTCACAATTTCCGGGGAAAAAGTATAATATTCGCCGAAATTTAGGCTATGGCCAAATTCCCAAGCTGATATAATCGTTTGATATCTTGCTGATTGCGAGGGCAAAGGCAGCAGTACGCAGATCCTTTATTCCTTCCTTTTCCAGGTAAAGATCGTAGATGCCCCGGAACCCGCTGATCATGGTTTCTTCCAAACCCGAGCGGACGAGGTCAATCTCATCGGCTCCGTGGATGATCATTTGCCGGTCGCGGTCACTGATTTCCTTTCCGGTAGTTGTTTCGATTTGCTCGACGATGCGGCGGTAGTTCTGCTCGTCGAACCGCTTTTGTAGCCGACCGAAACGCATGTGGCTTAGATTCTTGAGCCACTCGAAGTAACTCACCGTTACCCCTCCTGCATTCAGATAAATATCGGGAAGTACCACGATACCGCGCTCGGCCAGGATCGCCGCCCCACCGGCGGTCACGGGTCCATTGGCCGCTTCGGCAATTATCTTGGCCTTAACGTCGCCCGCATTGTCTTCGTCGATCTGATTTTCCAAAGCAGCGGGTACGAGAATATCGCACTCGAACTCCATCACGGCCCGGCGCTCATCCTTGCCAAATGCCTTTGCACCTGGGTAGCTTAGTATACTACCGTGCTCGGTCCGGTGGCGCATCACGTCGTGAATATCGAAGCCTTCTGGGTTGTAGATGGCTCCCTCTACCTCCGACACGCCAATGATGATCACCCCACCTTCATCCTGA
>JBASAV010000583.1:0-12983 GCA_049650785.1 Lewinella sp.
GTGCACGGCCCTTCGGTGACCATCAAAAGCCACCACAACGTCGGCGGGCTTCCCGAGAAGATGGGACTTAAAATCGTGGAGCCCCTGCGTAATCTCTTCAAGGACGAAGTAAGGCGGGTAGGGGGAGAATTGGGTATGCCGGCGCACCTGATCGGCCGCCACCCCTTTCCCGGACCGGGCCTGGCCATTCGCATTTTGGGCGATATCACACCCGAAAAGGTCCGCTTGCTCCAGGAGGCCGATGCGATCTACATCGACAAAATGCGGGAGTACGGATTGTACGACCAGGTCTGGCAGGCCGGCACCATCCTGCTGCCCGTCCAGTCGGTTGGTGTCATGGGCGATGAACGCACCTATGAACAAGCTGTTGCGTTAAGGGCCGTGACCTCCACTGATGGCATGACAGCCGAGTGGAGCCATTTGCCCTACGAGTTCCTGGCCGCCGTGTCCAGCTCGATTATCAATAATGTAAAAGGAATTAACCGCGTCGTTTATGACATCAGTACCAAGCCACCGGCAACTATTGAGTGGGAGTAGCGCCTGGAGCTACTGCTTACTCGTACTGCTTACAACGGTCGCCACTTCCTGCGAACTCTTTCGGCCCGTAGACACTACGGGTCCCACCACCAGCTCCCGGCCCGACCGCAACGACGATGACCTGGACGCCGTCCAGAGCCGCCGCGTGTTTGACGAGGAGAGTGGCAACTACGTATACGTCAGTGCCCCCACCCAGGCGATGGATACCATTGAGTGGGTGGAGATCAGCCCGGTGGACAACCCGCCGATCGGCCGGGATACCAGTTACGCCTACACCTCTACGGAAACCGAATCGCCGGCGGCCCCCGGTTTGCCCCCGGTGCGTCAGCTCGGAACCGGACGTAACGGTTCGCGGTTGCTGAGCGGCTACGGCGTCGACTTCATTCTGCCTTTCCTCTCCGACCGCAACCTGGACGAAGCCAATGCCGTGGATCCCAACTCGCTCTGGGCCCTGCATTTCTACAGCGGAGCCGAGTTGGCGTTAGATGACATTCGGTCCGAGAACGGGGAAATTTCCTACGACGTACGCGTCCAGGATTCCCGTGCCAATCCGCAGCAGGTACAGGCCATCACGGGATCACCGGAGTTTGAACGCTCTCAGATAATCATCGGTCCGTACCTAAAGGACAACGTGACCGAAGTGGCCAACGCCGTGACTGGAATCGAGAAAGTACTGATCTCCCCGTACAGCGCAGCTACCGGAGTCAGCGAGCAAAACGTCAACTACGTGCAGGTTAATCCCACCCTGGAAACCCACCTGCGGGAACTTATGGGGCACGCTTTCCGCACCCAGGGCGCCGACCGCATTGTACTGGTGGCACCCGCTGGTCAGCGGGCGCGACTGGCTTACTTCCAGGACGAGTACCGGCTGCTCACCGGTGACGATCAGGTCGCTCCCCTCGAAGAACTCCTCATCGGCGAAGAATTTCCGGCACTGGACACGTTGCTGGACGGACAGCGGACGGTGTTCATGGTGCCAGTGTACGACAACGAAACCTTCGTAGCCAACTTTCTGCGGCAGGTTTACCAGGCTACGGTCAGCGAGGGCGGAGACAACGTAGCCATCTACGGTCTGCCGCAGTGGGCTGATTTCGAGCGGTTGAACGCCGATTTTCTCGAGAACACCAATGTGCACATCAGTAGTAGCGTTTTCATTGATCCGCTGGACTCCGATGTCCAGTCATTCCGCCGCCGGTTCTTTGACCGCTACGCAACCCTGCCGCGCGACGAGGCCTACATCGGATACGACATCACCCGCTACTTTTTGAAGATGGCGGCCCGCTACGGTACGCGCTTTCAGTTTGAGCTGGAGGATAACCCAGAGGACCTGATCCATACAAGTTTCCGCTTTGCCCCGGTGGCCGTCATATCCGCCGATGCCACCGACGTAGAGGAGGCGGTGATTGACCGGTTTGAAAACCGGTTCGTCAACATTCTCAAGTACACCGACTACGCATTCAAGCGCGTCAATTAAGGGTGCGCGTTGCCTTCAGCCCCGTCTATCGCTATCGGCTCCCGCCGAAGCATCGCTTCCCCATGGAGAAGTACACCCTGTTACCCGAACAGTTACTGTACGAGGGTACGCTGCAGGAATCGCAGTTTTTTACCGCCCAGCCGCTGACGGAAGAGGCCATACTACGTACCCATACGCCTGAATACTGGGGTAAGCTGAAGAACAACGCGCTGGACCGCAAGGAGGCCCGTACCATCGGCTTTCCGATGCGTCCGGAGCTGGTCGCGCGCGGGCGGATCATCGCCCAGGGAACACTGGATTGTGCACGCTATGCCTTCGCAAATGGGGTAGCGCTGAATATAGCCGGCGGTACCCATCACGCCTTTGCGGATCACGGGGAGGGCTTCTGTGTGTTCAACGACATAGCCATTGCCGCCAACGAACTGCTCCATTACGGGGAAGTGAATAAGGTGTTGATCGTCGATCTGGACGTCCATCAGGGGAATGGAACCGCCAAGCTATTCGCCCAGGAGCCCCGGGTCTTCACCTTCAGCATGCACGGAGCGCGAAACTATCCCGTGCGCAAGGAAAAGTCCGACCTCGATATCGGGCTGCCCGATGGCTGCGGTGACGATCTGTACCTGAGTACACTGCGTCAGCATTTACCGGGCTTGCTGGATGGCATCCGCCCCGACCTGGTGTTTTACCTCAGCGGAGTGGATATACTGGAGAGTGACAAGCTCGGCCGGTTGGCCGTCTCGCTCAACGGCTGTAAGGAACGCGATCGGTATGTACTGGAAAATTGCCGTACGCGGGACCTTCCGGTAGCAATAAGTATGGGGGGAGGCTACAGTGAGCGGCTCGCGACGATCATCGAAGCGCACGCCAATACGTACCGCGTGGCGGCGAGTCTATACGGTTAAGCCCTTAGCGAAAATATAGCATAACGGCTATGATGGCCGCGATGATAAGTCCGACCGCCAGGAGGGGAAATTGGCTGTTGCGGTACTTATCCACGAGTCGTTCGAGGGCTTCGTTCCAGGTGAGGCGGGTACCGATCGCCTCCCGGCAAAAGAACAGGTGGCGGTGGGTCATATTGGCGGCATTTCCGTGTCGGCGCAGGATCAGAAAGTCTTCGTCCAGAAAGGCCAACTCGTAGAGAAAGCTGTCCCGCATGACGCTCTGCCCGATGATGATGCGTTGCCCACTTTCCTCCACTTCGTACGCCTGTGCGGAGACCACACCGTCGGTTACCACCCGGATCTCGCCCCGGCCGTAGTCCTGAAAGTTGTAGAGTTCGACTTCCGTCGCGCCGGGTCGATCGGTCATTTTGACCCAATTAAGCGTGTAAAGGGGGCTGTCTTCGGGGAGCACGTTCGGCTCACTGAACTGCGCCACGGCGGGCAGTACGCCCTCGATCATCTCCTCCAGGGTGGCATACTCCGGAAGCTGCAGGTTAAAGGGCTCCGCGATCTTATCCAGTAACCGGTCCTCCATGCCCGCTAAATTACGGCTTGCTGTCGGCTTGCGCCCATTCGGATCGCTTGCCGAAGTACTTTTTGGCTACCACGAGCAGACCGAAGCTTTCCGCTCCTTCCTTTCCGGTGATCGCGTGGTGGTGACCGTGGGCGCGGAGGATGGCCCGGCTGTACTTATTATCCAACTGGCGAAACCAGGAGAAGCGGCGGTGGATATAGACATCGTGGATCAGAAAGTAGATTGCTCCGTAGATGCTGATCCCGATACCGACGAAGGTGAGCCAGAACCAGCCCTCCACGTTGAGACCTATTATATAGGAAGCGGCGCTGGGGACGGCGAAGACCAGAAAGAAGAGATCGTTCTTTTCGAAGAAGCCTTCTTTCTCGGGGTGGGGGCGGTGGTGGTCTTCGTGCCACACCCACAGGGCACCGTGCATCAGGTATTTGTGCGCGGCCCAGGCCACGAATTCCATTCCAGCTACGGTGGCCACTACGATACCGATATATAATGCGATGTCCATACCTGTCTAAAACCGGGCAGTCTGAGGATGGTTTATGCCCTTCTGGCCCGCCGTTACCACACTTTCCCACCACCCGGGTACCCGACCATACCTTGCTTACCACATTTTACCACCAAACAGGGGGTTTATTCAGCGTCCAAAAGCCAAACAATTTGCATTTTTTGCCATAAATTTACCACAGGGCCGTACGCGAAAAGCGAATAGTTGGGGCAATGACAGCATATAAGTTTCATTGTCACCCGAATGTCAACACCCTGTTAGAAAACGGGAAAAAAGCTGGCAGAAAAAGTGGGGAAAAGTGGTAAGAAGTGTCATAAGGTGTTACCTTAGCGGATACGGTAGGTAAGCGTACCTGCCCGTGTATTTAGGTTTATGGCACAGCAGTATGACTTACTGGGCGAGTATTATGTAGCGCTTGATTCCAAGGGCCGCTTCCGTCTTCCCAGTAATCTACTCAAGACGCTAGGTGATAGAGACACATTGAAATTTGTAGTTAACCGTGGATTTGATCAAAGTCTCACACTGTATCCAAAACCAGTGTGGGACTTGATCAAAATCCAGGTTGATAACCTCAACAAATTCAACCGGAAGAACCTGGCGTTCACCCGGGCTTTCTACCGCGGCGCAACGGAGTTGGTTCCGGATTCCGCGGACCGTCTGCTCCTACCCAAACAGCTGCTTGCCTGGGCCAAAGTGGAAAAGAACGTGGTATTAAATGCCATGAACGATAGAATTGAAATTTGGGCGGAAACCGAATACGACGAGATGCTGAACGGAGAGTTGGAAGACTACTCCGAGCTGGCGGAAGAAGTACTCGGTGGTTCGAGTATCCCGGAACCCGGTCTATAGATGGCCTATCACGTTCCGGTACTGGCCGACGAAAGCGTCGGTTTGCTGAACCTCCGCCCGGGAGGAGTTTACGTAGATGCTACTTTCGGTGGTGGTGGTCACAGCCGCTTCATTCTCGAACGCGCGGGGTCGCAAGACATTCGCCTGTTCGGCTTTGATCAGGATGAGGAAGCCGCGGCCAACGCCCTGGACGATAGCAGATTTACCTTCGTAGCCGCCAACTTCCGTAACCTGACCAATTTTCTGCGCCTCTACGGTGTGGACAGAATTGACGGCCTGCTCGCCGATCTGGGGGTTTCCAGCCACCAGTTCGACCAGGCCGAACGCGGGTTCAGCTTTCGCTTCGATGCCGAGCTGGACATGCGTATGGGAAAGGGAGCCGACCGCACGGCCGCCGACGTAGCTAACAACTACAGTCCGGATGACCTGCAGAAGGTGTTTGGCGAATACGGTGAAGTACGAAACGCTCGCTCGCTGGCCCTCGCCATCGTGGAAGCCAGGGAGCAAGCACCCATTGCGACCATTCAGGACTTCCTGCAGGTGGTCAACCCATGGGTTCGGGGCCAACGCCCGCGCTACCTGGCGCAGGTTTTTCAGGCACTTCGCATTGAGGTTAACGATGAGATCGGCGCCCTTACTGATTTATTGGCGCAAGCCACCAACTTACTGATACCAACACACGGCCGACTCAGCGTCATCAGCTATCATTCGCTGGAGGATCGCATCACGAAAAACTTTCTCAAAACCGGCAACGCGGAAGGCGTCGTCAACAAGGACTTTTACGGGAAAATTGACCGTCCCTATAAGATCCTGACGAAAAAACCCGTGCTGCCGGATGCCGAAGAGATTCGGCAAAACTCCCGGGCCAGGAGCGCTAAGCTGCGCGCCGGGGAGCGTGTATAAAGGCCACAGGGGCCGGCCGTATGGATATTGCCGTGCGGCCGGTCCGTAGCCTAAGATTTTGTTGACGTCGATCGTCGGACGCGATTCCGGTTTTAACCTGGAATCTGATGTACTTCGTGGACTTTAAATGGTGTGATAAATTATGGCAACTAAGCGCAAGCGCGCCGGAGGCATCTCCGTGCCCGCCCTCATCCTGGACAACCTTGGGTACCTCTCCTTCTTAGGAGTGTTGGCGCTGCTCTACATTGGCAATGCACACTACGCGGAATACAACGTCCGCCAGATCCAGGAACTAGAAGGCGATATTAAAGAAAAACGCTGGTTGTACATGTCGCTGCAGAGTGAAAACATGTACAATGGACTACGTTCGGAAGTAGTCGATCAGGTCCGCCCCGCCGGCCTGCGGCTACACCGTGGTAAGCCCCGAAAAATCTACGCCCCCGTGGCCAAGTAAAACTCCAAAACCTGTTTAATACCCGTTAACCGCTTTCCAGCACCACAAATCCCGTTTTGGCCGTAAATTTTAAAGACGAGGTTCTGATTCGCATCTTCGCGATCCTGGCGGTGGTCATCGTCCCGGTAGCGGGGCTGTTGGTGTACCGTACGGTCGATATCGCGGTCTTGCGGCAGGCTGAGTTCCAGGAATTGGGCAAGGAGCGGTTCCGGGTAGTCACCGTACAGGCCGAGCGGGGCAATATATACGGTCGTAACGACAATTTGCTGGCCACCTCCGTGCCGTACTTCAGTCTGCACTTCGATCCTTACGTAGCCAGCCCCCGGGATTATTACGATAATATCGATAGCCTGGCTATTCTCCTTTCCCGCTACATCGACAACGAGCATACCGCGGGTTCCTGGCGCGATAGTCTGTTAATGATGCGCGACAGCGTAGCCGACTCGCCCAACCACTACTTCAAACTGAAGGAAAGTGTCAGCTACAGCGAGCTGTCCCGGATCCGGAAGTTTCCGATCTTCAATCAGGGTCGCATGGGTGGTGGCCTGATCGTCGAGAAGCGCGCCGCTCGTAAGCGTCCCTTCGGGTGGCTGGCGCGGCGGACGATCGGTTACAGCCGCGAGTCCGGCGCCAAGGTTGGTCTGGAAGGTGCCTTCGATGCCCAGTTGGCCGGGGAGAGCGGTAAACAGGAGATGTTCAATATGGGCAACGGCATCTGGCTGCCAACGGATAACCTGTCCATCGTCGAGCCAACTTCCGGTGCCGACGTCCACACCACGCTGGATGTCAATATGCAGGACATCGCCGAAAATGCGCTCGAGCGGGGCGTGCGCCGTCACCGCGCCGAGTGGGGAGCCGCCATCGTGATGGAAGTAGAAACCGGCGCCATCCGGGCCATGGCCAATCTCGGCGCCGTCAACACCGAACGTAACAAGTACGCCGAGCAGTATAACTACGCTATTTCCCGCGCCAACGAGCCGGGGTCGACCTTCAAACTCGCCACCATGATGGCCCTCCTCGAAGACGGGCACGTGAACCTGGAAAGCGAGGTCGACATCGAGAACGGTAAAAAGAAATTTTACGACCTCACAATGGAAGACTCCAGTCCGGCCAGTCGTGGCTGGCGGGTGGTGAGTGTCCGCGACGCCTTTGAGCAGTCTTCGAACGTCGGTATGGCCAAGCTCGTCGACAGCCTTTACAAGGGCAACGCGTTTTCCGAGCGTCTCCGTGGCTTTCATCTCGACAGCCAAAGCGGTATCGAACTGGAGGGAGAGCGCACGCCCTTTATCAACGATCCCAGCCAGGATGGCTTTTCCGGGATTTCCCGCGCTTGGATGGCCATCGGATACGAAAGCCGCCTGACCCCCCTGCAGATGCTGACCTTCTACAACACGGTGGCCAACGGTGGGCGAATGATGAAGCCCTACCTGGTCACCAAGGTGGAGCGGAACGGCCGCATCCTGGAAAACTACAAGCCGACCGTCGTGGAGAAGGAACTGGCCAGTCCGGAAACCATCGAGCAATTACAATCGCTGCTCGAAGGGGTAGTGGAACGGGGCACGGCGCGCCGCCTGAAGTCAGAGCAGTACCGTTTTGCGGCCAAGACGGGCACCAGCCAGCAGAACTACGGCCACCGCAATCAAAAAACGAAATACCAGGCAAGTTTTGCCGGGTATTTTCCCGCGGAAAATCCTACCTACAGTATCATTGTAGTGATCAAGGATCCGACCGTCGGTGGCTACTACGGTGGCGAGGTGGCCGGGCCCATTTTCCGGGAGATTTCCGATAACATTTACAACAGCATGATCGAGGTTCACGAGCCCATCAATCGCGGTCCGCGCCCCGTGCTCTACGCCGGCGAATTGCCGAGCCGTGACGCGGGTTACCTGCCGGAACTGGTCGACGTGCTGGACTACGTTAACGTACCCGTCGACACACTGCCCGACGCCGAACTGGCGGTCATCGGGGCGGGCGACGAAGCCGTCGAACTGGCGGCCATCGATCCCTCGGGCCAGCGCTTTCCAAACGTGCGTGGTATGCGCCTGCGCGATGCCCTCTACGTACTCGAAAACGACGGTTACGTGGTTCACCCCCGCGGGGTAGGTCGCGTCGTCAATATGCGCTGGCAAAGCGACGGTAACGGGCAGCCCGGCCGCGACGTGGAACTCATACTCCGATAGACATGCAACTCAACACCCTCATCGCTCCGCTCACCGTCAGCTCCCTCACCGGGGCAACGGAGGGTCGTGCCATCGGGGGCGTAACATTTGACAGCCGGCGGGTTCGGGAAAACTTCCTGTTCGTCGCCGTACCCGGCACCCGGGTCGATGGCCATGACTACCTCGACCAGGCCGTGGCGGCGGGGGCAACCGCGCTGGTCGTGGAGGAGGGTCGGATCACATCCGATCGCCTGGCTAATAGCGAGGTGACCGTAATCACGGTGCCCGACAGCGCCGCCGCTCTCGCCCGGATCGCCAACGTCTGGTATGATTCGCCCAGCCAGTCGATGAAGCTCGTGGGGATAACCGGTACCAATGGTAAGACGACGGTGGCGACCTTGCTGCACGATCTGTACACCGCCCTCGGATTCCGTTCGGGCTTGCTGTCAACGGTAGAGATCCGCATCGGTCGGGAACGCCGCGACGCTACGCACACCACCCCCGATGCCCTGGCGATTCACGCCGCCCTCGCCGAAATGCGGGATGCGCGCGTTGATTACGTATTTATGGAGGTAAGCAGCCACGCCGTCCACCAGAAGCGGACCCTGGGTCTGGACTTCGACGGGGGCGTGTTTACCAATATTACGCACGATCACCTCGACTACCACGGTAGCTTCGCCGAGTACCTCGCGGCCAAGAAGGCTTTTTTCGATCAGCTGCCCGCCGGCAGTTTCGCCCTCGTCAACGCCGACGATCGCCGGGGTGACGTGATGATTCAGAATACGGTCGCCGCGAAGCACCGCTACAGCCTGCGGACGAACGTGAACTTTCACGGTCGCCTGATCGCCAATACGCCCCAGGGTTTGCAGCTGGACATCAATGGCACCGAGGTGTTCTTCCCGATGCTCGGTCGCTTCAATGCCTATAACCTGCTGGCCGCCTACGGTACCGCGGTACTACTGGGGCAGTACGAACAGGAGATACTCGTCAGTCTAAGTGCCCTCCGTGGGGCCGAAGGTCGCCTGGAGGCCGTAGCTGACCCCGGCAGCCGCATAACGGCACTGGTTGATTACGCCCACACCCCAGATGCCCTGCGGAACGTGCTCGAGACGCTCCGTGCCTTGCCGCCGGAGGGACACCGGCTTACCTGCGTGGTGGGTGCCGGGGGAGACCGAGACAAAACGAAACGCCCCGAGATGGCCCGTATCGCCGCCGAACTCGCCGATCAGGTGATCCTGACCAGCGACAACCCCCGTTCCGAGTCGCCCGAAGCCATTCTAAGTGAAATGGAGGCCGGTCTATCCGCCGAGGCCATGCGCCGTGTCCTCCGCATTACCGACCGCCGCCAGGCCATCCGCACCGCCGTCCGACTCGGCAATGAGGTGCTGCTCGTGGCCGGCAAAGGACACGAAACCTACCAGGAAATTCAGGGGCAGCGCCTGCCCTTCGACGACCGGAAAGAATTAGCTCAAGCCCTAAAAGAATACGCCCGTGTTAATTGAGCTAGTAGACTGGTTAAAGGCCACATTCGGAGACTTTCCCGGTGGGAACCTGCTGGACTTCCTCAGCTTTCGGGCCGGAGTAGCCATCATCGTTTCCCTTCTACTGAGTATGGTGACCGGCGGCCGCATCATCCGGTACCTCCGCAGGAAGCAGATCGGCGAGTCCGTGCGCGACCTCGGCCTGGAAGGACAGATGGAAAAGAAGGGCACCCCGACCATGGGCGGCGTCATCATCCTCCTGGCCGTGCTCGTTCCCTGTCTGTTATTCGCCCGGCTCGATAACATCTACCTCATCACGATGCTGGTGGCCACCGTGTGGATGGGGGCGATCGGCTTCGTGGATGACTACCTGAAGATCAAACATAAGAACAAGGACGGACTGGCTGGAAAATTTAAGATCCTGGGTCAGGTCGGTCTGGGCCTACTCATCGCCCTCATCATGCTGTTCAACGAGCAGGTGGTGGTCCGCCTGGATGTTAACAGTGCCCAGGAGATCGGTATCAGCGACGCGCAGCAGGCCGGGCCGGTAGCAACCATCCAGCTCGACAACGGCGAGGTGGTCCAGCGGGCCAATTACCGGACCACGCTGACCAACGTGCCCTTCGTCAAGGATAGCATCATGACTTACGCGGATGTCTTCAACATCGGCCGTCAGCTGGTCTGGATCATCTTCGTACCCCTCATCATCTTCATCGTGACCGCGGTGTCTAACGCGGCTAACCTGACCGATGGGCTGGATGGCCTGGCTACGGGTACCTCGGCGATCATCGCCGGCACGCTGGCGGTCTTCGCTTACGTCGGTAGTAATGCCATCGCGGCCAACTACCTCGGTATTCTGCATTTGCCGGGCACCCAGGAACTGATCGTCTTCAGCGGTTGCCTGCTGGGAGCGTGTCTCGGGTTTCTTTGGCACAACAGCTTTCCGGCCTCCGTCTTTATGGGGGATACCGGTTCGCTGGCGCTCGGCGGTATCATAGCCGCCCTGGCGATCCTGCTGCGGAAGGAACTGCTTATCCCCATCCTCTGTGGCATTTTCGTGATCGAGAACCTGTCCGTCATGGCACAGGTCGGCTACTTCAAGTACACCCGCAAGAAATACGGTGAGGGCCGCCGCATACTCCGTATGTCACCCCTGCACCATCACTACCAGAAAGGGGGCATGTCCGAAATCAAGATCGTGATCCGCTTCTGGATCATCGGTATTCTCCTGGCGGTGGCCACCATCCTTACCCTCAAACTACGCTAAGCCCCGTGAGCAAACGACTAGTCATCCTCGGTGCCGGTGAATCCGGAGCAAGTGCCGCCCGCCTCGGGCAGCGCGAGGGGTACGACGTGTTCGTCAGCGACGCCGCTGCCGGCAACGAGACCTACCTCGCGGAACTGCGGGAGGCCGGCATCGAGTTTGAAACGGAGGGGCACAGCCGCCACCGGTTGCTCCAGGCCGATATCGTGGTCAAGAGCCCGGGGATACCGGACACGGCCAGCATCATCAAGATGATCGATCAGGCGGGTATCCTGATCATCTCCGAAATCGAGTTTGCCTTCCGCTACGTACCGCGGGAGGCCACCATCGTCGGTATCACCGGCAGCAATGGTAAGACCACCACTACCATGCTCACCCACCACCTGCTGCAGGCGGCCGGCGAGCGAGTCGTGGCCGGTGGCAACTTGGGCGACAGCTTCGCCCGTCTACTGGTGGATCAAGAGCCGCAGGACGTCTACGTCCTCGAACTAAGCAGTTTTCAGCTGGACGGAACGGTCGACTTTCGTCCCGACATCGCGACCATCCTCAATATCACACCGGATCACCTGGATCGCTACGAATACCAGCTGGACAAGTACGCCGACAGCAAGTTCCGCATCGCCCGGCAGCAAAGGGCTACGGATCATTTACTGATACTGGACGACCCGGAAACGATTGCTCCTGCGCGCCGCCGCAATAAAACGGAAGCCGCGGTCAGCGTGATCGATCCGCAGAACAGCATCGACGGTATGCAGATCACGGTGGATGCCCACACCTTCGACCTGAGCGGCACTTCGCTGCGCGGGCGCCACAACGCGATGAATGCCCTGTTTGCGGTACGGATCGCCCTGCTGCTAAACGTAAGTCCGGAGGAGATTGGCGTGGCGCTGGAAAGCTTCGTCCCCGCTCCCCACCGGATGGAGATCATCCCGACGTCGGATGGCCGTACCTGGATCAACGACAGCAAAGCGACGAACGTAGACTCCACCTATTTCGCGCTGGAAGCGATGGACGGACCAACGGTGTGGATAGCGGGAGGCACCGATAAGGGGAACGACTACGCCCCGCTGCAGGAGATACTGAGCGGAAAGGTGCATACCCTTATCTGCCTGGGAGTGGATAACAAAAAACTGAAGGCGGCCTTTGCGGATATCGACCGGGTGGTCGAGTGCCAGAGTGCCGAACGGGCCGTCGAACTGGCCCGGGAGTACGCCGGAGCGGGTGACCGTATTCTGCTGAGCCCGGCCTGCGCCAGCTTCGACCTATTCAAGAATTACATGGACCGCGGCGACCAGTTCCGTAGCCACGTCAAACGTCTCGTCGCATGAACATATCTACACGCATAGCGACCGAGCTGCGCGGCGACCGCGTACTCTGGGCCATCATCATCATCCTGTCGATGATCTCCATGGTGGCGGTCTACAGCGCGGTGGCCAACCTGGCCTACCGCAACGCCGGCGGAGCGGTGAACGGGTACATCTTTAAGCACGGCGTGATCCTCGGGTTCGGGCTGATCATCATCTACATCGGTCACCTGCTGGCCTACACGAAGTATTCGAGGTGGGCACCAACGATGTTGGTGATCTCCATCATTCTGCTCCTGCTTACGCAGGTGTTCGGTACCGAGATCAACGGTGCCCGGCGCTGGCTAACCGTTCCGGGGATCAATCTGACGTTTCAGAGTTCGGACTTTGCCAAGCTATCGCTCATCCTCTTCGTGGCCCGTGCCATCGGCTCCAAGCAGGACGTGATCAAGGACTTCCGGGAGGCCTTCGTGCCGATCATCCTGCCGGTACTGGGCATCTGTCTGCTGATAGCGCTGAGTGACTTGTCGTCGGCCATCATGCTGTTCGTGATCTGCATCCTGATGATGATCGTGGGGCG
>JBASAV010000584.1:0-7392 GCA_049650785.1 Lewinella sp.
GGCGTGAGGAGACCTTCGATGCCCTGCAGGTGCTCATCGTAGTAAGCAGCTGCGTCCTGGCGGCGTCGGTTGTAGGCTTCCAGGTGCGGTAATTTGCAGTTGAGGATGGCAGCCTGCACGGAATCCAGCCGACTGTTGACGCCCACAACGTCGTGGTAGTAGCGGCGGTTCTGACCGTGATTGGCTACGCGACGCAGGTCTGAAGCTAATTTATCATCGTCGGTGTTGATGGCACCACCATCTCCGTAAGCACCGAGGTTTTTACTGGGGTAAAAGCTGGTACAGCCAATATCACCGAGCGTGCCGGTCCGCCCTACGGTTCCGTCAGCAAAGGTGTATTCGGCCCCGATGGCCTGAGCGTTGTCTTCGACAATACGGATACCCCGGTCTTGCGCCAGTTTGCGGATCGGTTCCATGTCGCAGCTCTGTCCGAACAGGTGAACCGGAATGATGGCTTTGGTCCGTTCGGTGATGGCCGGTTCAATGATCTCCGCGGTAACGTTGAAGGTGAAGGGATCGACGTCGACCATGACGGGGCTCAGTCCCAGCAAGGCAATGACTTCCGCGGAGGCCACGTAGGTGAAGGCGGGTACGATCACTTCATCACCCGGCTTGAGTCCGAGCGCCATGAGGGCGATCTGTAGGGCATCGGTCCCGTTGGCACAGGGGATGACGTGGGCACAGCGAAGGAAATCTTCCAGCCCCGCCTGAAAATCCTTTACGGCCGGTCCATTGATGAACGCACCGCTTCGGATCACGTCCAGCACCGCCTGGTCCACCGTATCCTGCATGTCTTCATATTGGGTCTTTAAATCGACCATTTGGATGGGAGCGGGAGGGGGCATGAGGGGGATTGAAGTTAATAGTACGGTAGTAATGTAGTTGGTAGTACGGTAGTTTTAGTTTGTTAGCGTTTTAGTTCGTTACGGTTTAGTGATAAGTAGAACGGTAGCGATCGGAGAGGTTCTCCGCGCTACCGTACTACACAGACGGCGAAGCCGTCGACTACCTTACTACACAGCTGGCGAAGCCAGCGACTACTTCCCTAAAACCCCGTATCCAGGATCTCCACGTCGCCCGGTTCGAACAGCGAATGGTCGATGCCGGTGCCCGTCCGTATTTCGGAAATGTGCATGGTGTAGGTTTTATTTCCGTCCAGGGTGGTTGACTCGATCGGGAATCCATCGACTAAGTCTCCCATTCCGGAAGGAATAGGCATACTTCCCTGCCCGGAAGCCCCCTGCCCCCCCATCATGCGACCGATGGTACCAAATACTTCCTGGGAACTGAGGTCGACATCTTTGGTGATCCACGACCGGGTGGTGGTATTTTCTTTGGTGTCTTCGACGATGATCAATTCACAGTCGTAGCCATCGATGGTACGCCCCTCCCCGGTGCGTTCAATGGAGAGACGTTGCGTCATGTCTTCCGGGGTATGATCAATCAATCTACCGATGTTGGGCATGCGCAGGCGGTAGCCCGATTTATCACCACGCTTGTCGGTAGTGATCATGGTGGTCTTTCCGTCCTGGGTATCGAAGATCATCTGGGAGGTGTGGGTTCCCTCCCCTTCGGTGACCATCGCAATCTTGTCAATCGAGGCGCCCAGCCGGATACGCGTTTCATCGGATTTGTTACGCTTTTCCTCCGTGACGGTCATGAGCAGACTGAACTGATGCTCATTCTGATAGGGCTCGAATTCCTCATTCCCACCGGTAAGGATACTCATAAAGGCCCCGGCGGCGCGGGCTTCTTCCTCCGTGACTTCCTCGTCTACCTCCTGGGCGGGAGCGTCCGGATCGGTGTCCTGCTTCTTCTTTTTCTTTTTGAATAATCCTTCTATAGCATTGAAGGCTTTGTCGACTTCGTTGTCGATCTTTTGGTCCACGCGGTTATTGGCTTTGCCTTCGGTGCGCTTCTTGGCCCGTTCGACGGTGCCCTGTGCCGCACTGCTAAAGGAAAAGCAGGCAAGGAACAATGAAAGTAGAATGATGCGGTATTTCATAGCGGTCGGTCTTAAAGTTTCCGTGGCCCTTTATACCGGTAACCGCGCCGGCGTTACACCCTAGCAGAGTTTATTTCAAACCGGTGCGATAACAGCCGCGGGCGGACCGAACCTCTGTCCTTGGGAAAGGGTTTTTAAGATAAATGTATCTACACCGTTTTAATTAATCACCCCATGAAACACTCAGCAGAACTTCGCGGCGATCTTGGCCGCATCATTTTCCTGGCTTTTCTGGCCGCCGTCTTCCTTTCTCTCTTCTTTATCCCAACCATTGCAAAGCTCTTTTAAGCTTTGTTGGCCGGGTGAAACGAGAGAATAGTCTCCCGCAGGAAATCCGTATCCAAATGGGTATAGATTTCCGTAGTTAGAATACTCTCGTGTCCCAGCATTTCCTGTACGGCTCGTAAATCCGCTCCGCCTTCAATGAGGTGGGTAGCGAAAGAATGACGGAACGTATGTGGACTCACCTTCTTTTCCAAGCCTGCCATCGCCGCATACTTCTTTACCGCGGTAAAGACGGAGACGCGACTCAATTGCCCACCGCGCCGGTTGAGAAATACCTTGTTCTCCTCCTTGATGACCGGGAGGTTATCCCGCACGTGCAAGAGGTAAATTTCCAGATGCTTGATGGCGCCAGGTCCGATAGGCACGATCCGTTCTTTATTCCCCTTACCGGTCACCCGCAGAAAGGCTTCTTGTAAATACAAGTCCGACAATCGTAGCGATGTAGCCTCGCTGACCCGTAGGCCGCAGGCGTAGAGCACTTCCAGCAGCGCGCGATCCCGCAGGCCGTGCTCCGTACTGAGATCAATTACCGCCAGCAGCGCGCGCACCTCTTCGTGATTTAGCACTTCCGGAATTTTGCGTCCTAGCTTGGGTGCCCGCAGGAGTTCCGTCGGATCACTCGTGATAGCCGCCTCATCGAGCAGGAATGCATAAAAGGTCTTTAGAGCCGACACTAATCGGGCCTGCGAACGGGGGGAGAGCCCCAGTTCGGCTACGTAGCGCAAAAAGCCATCCAGATGCATTCTTTCTATTTGGCGCACGCCCATTTGCCAGCCTCTCAGATCCAGGTAGGCGGGTAGCTTTTCCAGGTCGGTTCGATAGGCCATCAGGGTATGTTCGCTGTATCCCCGCGTCAACTTCAGGTAGGCTTCGAAGGATTTGAAATAGGTTTCCCACATAGGCTGAATGTAAGCTTTTGCCGACGGGCGGTCCGGGGGTATTTCATCTAGTGGATACCTACCAGTCCACCATTCGGACACCTCCGAGGGCGCCCGCTTACCAGTGGCAGGAGCAACGGTCAGGCATTAACCGGATTACTGAGCCAGGTTAAAGCCTCCCATATCAAGCCGCTCCACCATAAGGCCCCGGAAATCCTCGCGAAAAGCGGCCACCTCCAGCCCCTCGAACTCCTCCCGGGCGTGGGTGGTGGTCAGGACGACTACGGGACAACCGGCATTATTGGCCGCGCGGGCGCCGGTCACGCTATCCTCAAAGATGAGACAGTCCTGTAACGACACTCCGATTCCTTCCGCCGCCTGCTCGAATACCTCCGGATGGGGCTTGCCGTTGGTCACCATGCCACTGTGTACCACGTGCCCCATCATCGAACGTATATTTAAGGCATCGATCACGAAAAAAGCATTCTCCTCCGGACCGGCCGTACCGATGGCCATGGGGACATCTTCGGCGTACGCCTGCTTAATGAATTCCAGAGCGCCACTTACGGTATTGGCCGCCAATTCCGGAGCAAATATTTCGCGGTATTCCGCCTCTTTATCGCGGCTGATCGTTACCCGCTCCTCGTGCGTATAGCGGTCTCCGAATAGTCGCTCGAGGATTTCGGTATTCACGCCATGGATCTCGGCCTTCACGCGGTCAAGTGAGTACTCCAGGCCCAGATCGCTCAGTTTACGTTGCCAGGCCCGGTGATGGACCATCATATTGTCAACCAGGGTGCCGTCGAGGTCGAAAAGAATGCCTTTGAAGGGGATGGGGGTCATAGGTTGTCGATTTTGGGTTGTCGGGTTTAGTTTTTCCGGCGGTAGATGGGGGGCTGGGTTATTCCCCAGCGGGCGAGTCGGTGCACCACCGATACCCGGAGTACACCCAATCCATATTTGCTACTACGGGCAAAATTGATGCTGCTGGCCTCCTCAAAATATTTGGTGGGGCAGGTCACCTCGGCGATGTCAAAGCGGTGATAGATGATCTGTGACAACATCTCGTTGTCGAAAACGAAATCATCATCGTTGGCTTCGAAATCGATGGTCTGTAATACTTCCCGACTAAAGGCCCGATAACCGCTGTGGTATTCGCTGAGCTTGTAATTGATGAGAATATTCTGAATGAGGGTAAGGAAGCGGTTGGCCACGTACTTATACTTCGGCATACCGCCCCGCAGAGCACCCATTCCCAGAATGCGGGAAGCCAGAACCACCGGGTAAAGCCCTTCCCCGATGATATTACACATCGTGGGAATGAGCTTCGGTGTATACTGGTAGTCCGGATGGACCATGATGACGATATCCGCCCCGATGTCCAGCGCTTTCCGGTACAGGCTTTTCTGGTTGCCGCCGTATCCGCGGTTGCTGGGGTGGGTGATCACGTGATCGACCCCCAACTGGCGGGCCAGGGCGGAGGTTTGATCGGCACTGGCGTCGTCACAAAGAATGACCTCATCGACCAGGTCGCGGGGCACTTCCCGGTACGTACGCTCGAGCGTCAACGCCGCATTGTAGGCGGGCATCACGACCACGACCTTCTTGTCCTTATACATTTCTGCAAAGGTAAACCGCCGCGGCCCTACCGGACTACCGTACTAATTACCCCTGTGAGGTAGGTCGTACCTGTAATTCATTCACGTGCACCCCATCCGGCTGGCTGACGGCGTAGTGGATGGCATTGGCAATGTCTTCCTTGCTGAGAAAGTCGATGTCGCCAAAGCTGTCTTTGAAATCGTTCATGAGTTCATCGTCGGTGATGGTGTCGAGCAGCTCGGTTTCCACCGCGCCGGGCTCGATGCACGTAACGCGGATACCGTACTTCGGCGCTAGCTCCTTGCGCAGCCCGTCACTCAGTGCCCGTACGGCAAACTTCGTAGCCGAGTAGACCGCCGAACCGGGCATCACTTCCCGTCCGGCCACGCTGGAGATGTTGATGATGTGCCCCTGCTTGCGCTCGGTCATATCCGGCAGGACTTCCGCCAGGCAGAGGAGTACCCCCTTGATATTGACATCGACCATGGTCATCCACTCGTCGACGTGCAGGTTCTTCATGTAACTGAGGGGCATCAGACCCGCGTTGTTGACCAGTATATCGACGGGACCGAAGCTGTCCTTAGCTTGCTTGACCAGGCTTTTCACCTCGTCGCGGTTCGTAACGTCGGTTTCGACTACCATAGCGGATCCACCCGCTTTCTCGATGTCCGACTTAATTTGTTCGAGTTTCTCTCCCCGACGAGCGGCGAGGACAACTTTGGCGCCCCCGGCGGCGAATTTCTTGGCGGTAGCTTCGCCGATGCCGCTGCTGGCGCCGGTGATGATGGCGGTTTTTCCGGATAATTCCATAATGTTTTTTTGGTGCAACTGCTGATACAGTCACCTTGTTGCGAATTTCTTCGCAAAGCCCAGCCGGGATGTCCGCCGGCTAGATCTCCAGGGGTGCGCTGCGGACCTGTTCCATGATGATAATCTCACTGATCCGGATATCGGCCGGCACTTCCTCCTTGTCGATCTCCTGCTCGGTCGACGTATAGCCCTTTAGGCGAAAGGCCTTATTTCTGGTGTAGGCATAGGTCCGTCCTTCTATCTCCGATCCTTTCACCTCCACCTTGGGATAGGCGATACGCAAGCGGGCAAATCTATGACCTACCCGGATATCCCCCTCCGTGGCGGCAGTGGGGGTGGTGACGTGTATATCACCGATCAAGAGCGAATCGTTGACGGAGGGAACAACGAATCCGATCTCCTCCCCTTCTTCCCCGCGAATTCGATAGATAGTGAAGCTTCCCTCCCCGTCGTTCATAATTGAGCGTTCCAGGCGATCGTCGGCATCGGCCAGCGGCTCTCCGGGTACGAGGTGATAGAAGCGGCTCTGCCGGATGACGTACTGCGGCGGTTCGGCTTCGATGGAATCCGCTGCGGTTGTTTTTTGACCGGAATCACCCGGCCCGGAAGGTTCTTCCGTACACGCCAACAACAAAAGAAGCGACACTAAACTGATGAATGACAGCGTGCGCATAGCTCGGTAGGATTAAGACGCTGTATAACCTTCGGCGGGTGGGTGTTGTTTGGGCTATTTTGAGGATTACTTCCGCGATGGGGGATGTCGCGGACAGTCGTAATTTTGCCCCATGTCTACCATCGGTACCGTCTCCTTCTATACGCTGGGCTGCAAGCTCAACTACAGTGAAACTTCCGCTATCGGGCGCCAGTTCGAGGGGGCCGGCTACCGGGAGGTACCCTTCAACGAGGGGGCGGACGTGGTGGTGATCAATACCTGCTCGGTGACCGAGTTCGCCGACCGCAAATGCCGCAACGTGGTGCGCAAAGCCCTGGGCGTCAATGCTGGAGCGAAGATTGTCGTGGTCGGGTGTTACGCCCAACTCAAGCCTACCGACATTGCCGAGATCGAGGGGGTAGATCTCGTTCTCGGAGCAGCCGAGAAGTTCCGCATCCTCGACTACATCGACGGAATTGGCGGCGGCACCGGTAAGGGAATTGTCCGCGCCGGCGAGGTGAAGGAGGCGGACACCTTCGTATCCTCCTTCAGTTTCGGCGACCGTACCCGAAGCTTTTTGAAGGTACAGGATGGCTGTAGTTACAAATGTACCTTCTGCACCATTCCACTGGCGCGGGGAGCCAGTCGTAGCAGTACGGTAACCCAGATCGTCAGCGACGCGGAGGCCATTGCCGCCCGCGGCGTAAAAGAGATCGTACTGACCGGCGTCAATATCGGTGACTTCGGCAACGGTACCCAGGTGATCGAGGGTATACGTCCCCGCAAGGAAGCGTTGTTCGTCGATCTGGCGCGCTCGCTTGACCGGGTGACGGGCATCAACCGTTTCCGGATTTCGAGCATCGAGCCCAATCTCTGCACCGACGAGGTGATTGACTTCGTGGCCAATAGCGAGCGCTTCGCTCCCCACTTCCACATGCCTCTCCAAAGCGGCAACAACAAACAACTGGCGCGGATGCGGCGGCGCTATCGCCGGGAGCTGTACGCGGAGCGGGTTGATCACATCCGCCGGGTGATGCCGCATGGCTGCATCGGGGTTGACCTGATCGTCGGCTTCCCGGGCGAGACCGAAGCGGATTTTCTGGAGACGTACCGCTTCGTACAGGAGCTGGACGTGACGTATTTCCACGTCTTCACCTATAGCG
>JBASAV010000585.1:0-3841 GCA_049650785.1 Lewinella sp.
CACCTGCACAATGCGAAAACACGCCGAGGCCCTACTTCCCGGCTACCTGAGCCCGGAACAAGTGAAGCATGCCCTCAAAATCTATCACACGCTACAGGCCTACACGGAGGGTGAGGTGACCATGTCGGTTATAGACATGATCCCCAGAGAAGAGATTCTGCAGACACGTCGCTGGGTCAATGAAGCGTCTTGCGCGGCCCTGGTGGCGGAACTTCCTGAGTTTGCTGCTTATCGCGACGAATCCGAAGATTGATTTGCCGGAGCCGATCGCCCATAACAAGGCAAATTCGGTAGATGACATCTAATCGATGACAGGAAGGATAAATTGATTCAGCAGCTCGAAAGCTTGCTCCATCTCCGGAAATCTACCATAGTTTTCCCCCGTGAATACAGCTACCAGCTCGAGGGATGGGAACACCATGATATACTGTCCACCATTGCCCCAGGCTTCGAAGGATCGGATGTAGTCTTCCTTCACCGCGCGATTGAGCATTCGCCACAGGTACCCAAAGTCTTCGCCGTATAGATCGCTGGTTGCCTGCTTCGAAGTGGATTCCGTGATCCAGTTCTCAGAAACAACTCGCTGACCCTTCCATGTGCCTCCGTTCAGGTACAGTTGTCCAAACTTTGCCATGTCTCTCGGCCGCAGGCTCAATCCTCCTCCGGTCATGGCCAGTCCCTGGCTTCCCCGCGAGTTGGTGATGGGCCAGTGATAGGCGGTGATGCCAAGCGGGCCAAATAGATAGCGATCAGCAAATTCGGGAATCCGTAAATCAGCGGCACGGGTAATGACATTACCTAGGGTGACCACTCCGCTCGTGGCGTATGAAAAGGTTTCGCCCGGAGCGGCCACGAGGGGTTGATCGAGATAGAATTTGATCCAATCGTCCGTGGGGTACATGGCACCCTCGTTACCCTTCACGCCGGAAGTCATGCTGAGCAGGTGCTTAAGCGTCACTTCACGCTTTCGTTCATCCCAGTTGTCGATCGTTCCTTCGTACTCCGGAAAGTAGTGTTGTAGGGGTTCGTCTACGGTCTTGATGAAACCCTGGTCGATCGCAATACCGACAAGGGCGGAGGTTATTGCCTTGGATGCCGACCGCATGTTATGGATGCTGTCACGGCCAAATGAACCAAAATATTCCTCCAGGACCAGGGTGCCGCCACGAACTAGAAGTACACTACTGATACCCTGAAACTTACCATCACGGATCTGATCTGACATCTGAAGGATGGGGACGGAATCTATCTGCTGTTCCGATAGAGTTCCTACCTGCCAACCATCGCTTGTTCGTTCTGGTGAGAAATTGGCGGGGATCCTGGTGGTGTCTACTTGCTGTCGGGCCATGCACCCAATGGTTCCAACGGAGAACAACATCCAGAAGAGTTGAAAGCTAAACTTCATAAACTCCAATACTCAGACGCGATCATAGAGGTTACGATGACGAGTAGAAAATTTGGATTTCGTACTTCATTACTGAAGCACTAGCTATTTACCAGGGTTGCTTAAGCATTCCCTCATTCAAATCACCGTCGCGGTAAAACCCGCCGGTGGGTCCCAGCACACCGAGGGTAGCCAGCCTTACTACAATTTCGCTAGTTTCTTCGGGTGTGCTTGTTGCCAGTGGGCCGCCCATTTCCGTTGCAGTAAGCCCCGGGTCGACTGCGTTCACCTTGATTCCCTCGGGCAGCAGTTCTTTTAAGTAAAAGCTTTAGTAGTCTTTACCGTCTGACCACCCGGGCAACCGATCGGGATCCAGACATTTCCGTAACCTCAAGAAAATAAACGCCCGAGGGTAGGGGGGAAAGGTCGATTTCATTACCGGTCACATTGAGATGATACCGGACGGATCGGCCCATCAGATCGTACACCAGCAGCTTAAAAGGGGCGGTAACCCGGTCAATTATCAGCGTACCAGATGTAGGGTTCGGGTGAATATGTAACTTATCTTCGCTGCGGCCCATTCGCTTGGTGCTAACAGGTGACTCCTCACAAGAAGGGAAGTTGCTATATAGCGTTTCGCCATTAAGGGAGTAGCAAAGTAGCTGGGGTCCAAAAGCATCAGCGGTGCAGATAAATGTTGATTCAAACATGCCACTCGTAGAGCCCATACCCTCAATCCAATAGTATTGATTTAGAGGTGGCCTATTTCCGGGACTGCGACAACCTAACGCAAGGCGTTTCCGCCGTTCTCCGTTGGCTAGAGTGACTGAATCCACCGCCGTCACTATAGCCACAGAAGAACTATTTCCCCCAAAATTTAAAGGCGAAAATTTGGGCACGGCAAATGTGTCACCCACCGCCAATGTAAAGTCATAGAGCAGAATATCGGTTTCCAGATTTGTGTCCTCCTCGCTCGCCGGAGCGTGTACGTACACTTTGCCTTTGTCTTCCCGCAAAAAAACATCATCCAGCGGAAGCCACAATAAGTCGTTTGGCTCGACGGTCGAAGTTTCTACCTGGTAGTAGCGGTCCCCGTCCAGGACGGTAGGTTCCTGTGAGATACGGTAGCGCCGCACCGTGCTTGGGGAAAACCATGGGTAACCAGCGGCGTGGTTCCATACGTATCCGGGACTAAACATCGAAGGTTTCTGATCCAATTGGCACTCCGCGTCCGTACCAATACAGTAGTCAATCACGATCGGCTCACCTTGAGCCAATCGCATGGTATCAAAATAGGTAAGCGGTCCCCCGCGAATCATTCCAATACCTTCAAAGAATTCATTCAGGGGACCACCATTCCGATGGATTTGCGTTTTCCGGACTGTTCCAAAGACGAGCCGATCCGTTACAGAATCAACCTTCATAGGAGAACTGAAATAGTAACCGGAAACGGAATCGTTTGCCACTGCCGAATAGTCATGAACCAACGTGTCAACTGTCAGAGGGGAGGATCCATCAAAGAGGATGGTAGGAACTCGCCCGTAGAGCTTCTCTTGAGTGGTATCGTCACGAAGCAAGGCGTATAATCTCGAATTTGCGCTAATCCGGTAAGGGGGAGTTGCGTCAAGTTCATCTCGCCCCCCAAAGAAGTAGTTTCGGATGATCAGCTTTTTGTAAAGGGTATCATTTATAACGGAGTCGCCGCGGATCGTCAGCACATAGTGTTTATAGGTTACCGTATCGAACATAATGCCGTTTCCGTCGACAACTACCCAGTTTGTATTCTCCAAGGCTACGGGAACGTACTGCGCAGAACAAAGACAAGACCAGCAAATGGAGAAAATGACGAAAAACCAAAATCTACTCACTGGGAAGAATTTTTAGATAAGATACGGTAAGCGGATTTCACACACTTGTTGCCAAGCATAGAATAACTCCGGAAAGGAGAGTGAAGGGTGGAAGAGCCAGAAAATTCTTGAGGAGGAGAATTCTTGTTAATACGCAACTCTACTTAACATAATATAAATTATGGGCAAAATGGACCACTCGATTTTGGCGTCGGAGCGCAGGAAGAAGCCATCAGAAAATTGGTCGTCTAACAGCATTCGGTCTGCGATCTCAAGTATTGTCTAGTCCGCATCCGAGCTATTTTACAGCGAAAATACTTCCAATGAGATGTTTGCTTGTATTGATATTTCTACACTTTGGATGCGCGCGAAAATCTGTAGATGCGCCAGACGATGATCCTGATGTAGCTGCTTTGGTAGACGCCGTGCTGAAGAGTTATGGGACTGACGCTTGTCTGTCATCAAAATCAGTTGCTCTCTCAAATAAGAAACCATCGGACTTTCTGGGAGAAGGTTTTTCTGTTAAGCAAGCAATCGGGTTATCGGAACGTGATATGGCTCAGCAAAGCAATAGCTGGCGTTCGGTCATTAGAAGTGGAAAGATTAGAAG
>JBASAV010000586.1:0-2491 GCA_049650785.1 Lewinella sp.
TTCTCTGTCGGCGGGAAATTATCGCGTGACGGCCACGGATACGACCGGCTGCGAACGCACCGAGGTCTTCACGCTCGCCGAGCCGGATACCCTTTTTGTTTCCGCGACCCCTTCCTTTGCCGACTGCGAGGTGGTTGAATCGGGCATACTCACCGTGGTAGCCGCCGGCGGCGTGCCTCCCTATTCGTTCCGTCTGGACGATGGCGCGCCCGGGCCGAACGGCGTATTCACAGATCTGGCCCCCGGCACCTATACGGTTGAGGTGCAGGATAGCCGTGGTTGCGAGCCGGTCACCGCGGAAGTTGAGATTACCCCGCCGGTACGGTTTACCCTTGAGCTGGCCGACGAGCAAGTCATTAGCCTCGGCGACAGCACCCTGCTGGAACTGCAGGTCAACGGAATTCCCGCCGAGTCCGGACGGGCCGTATGGACCCCGACCGACAGCTTAAGTTACCCCTTCGGAGAGGGTTCGGTGACGGTACAGGCCAGCCCATCTAAAACCACCCGCTACCAGGTGACTTACACCTCTAATCAGGGTTGCAGCCAGACGGATGATATACTCGTCGTCGTCGATGAATCGGTTCGTCTCTATATTCCCTCCGCCTTCACTCCGAACGGCGACGGGAACAACGATGAGTTTCAGGTTTACCCCGGCCCCTCGGTGCAGCAGATCCTGTCGTTTCGCATCCACGATCGGTGGGGCGGTATGGTCTACGAATGGAGCGGCGAGGAAGCCGGCTGGGATGGCCGCGTGGGAGAGAAACTTCTCAACACGGGCGTATACTTTTACCTCGTTGAAGTGCAGCTCATCAACGGACGTACCTACCGTACCGCCGGCTCCGTCAACCTTATCCGCTAGTACCCCCCCTAATCGTTTACCATGCGCTACTCTCTCCAAAATAAACGAGCCATCGTCACCGGCGGTAGTAGCGGTATTGGCGGGGCCATCGCCTCCGCCCTCAGTGAGCAGGGCGCGGAAGTCCACGTTCTGGACCTAAAGGGGCAGGGTAACAACGTGCATGAGTGCGACGTGAGCGACCAGGCGGCGGTACGAAAGTGCATTGACACCATAGCGGCAAAGCAGTCAATCGACATCCTCATTAATAATGCAGGCATTGGCTTCGTCGGCAACCTGGAGGGTACGACCGAGGCGGACCTCGACCGCCTGTACGCCATCAATATCAAGGGCGTGTACAATTGTTCCCTGGCTTGCGTCAAGCACATGAAGGCGTCCGGCGGAGTAATCCTTAACATGGCCTCCATAGCCGCCTCGGTTGCCGTAGCCGATCGCTTTGCCTACAGCATGACCAAGGGCGCGGTGCTGACGATGACCTATTCCATCGCCAAGGATTACCTCCCCCACGGCATCCGTTGTAACAGCATTTCGCCCGCTCGTGTCCATACGCCCTTCGTGGACGATTATCTGGCTAACAATTATCCCGGCCGGGAAAAAGAGATGTTTGACCAACTGTCGAAGACCCAGCCCATCGGCCGGATGGGTAAACCCCACGAAGTGGCGGATCTGGCGGTCTACCTTTGCTCCGACGAAGCAGCCTTTATTACGGGTACCGATTTTCCGATTGACGGCGGCTTCATCAAGTTGAACGGGTAAAACGGACCAACCTTAACGTCTGAAGTATAATTTTCCGGGACTTTAATAAGTTATTGGAGTAAGTTTTCTGCCGGCCATGGCATCCAATTTGGATCCGATAGCCGGGTTTTTTGTGTCTCTCATAGTAACGAAAGTGTTGTCCCAAACCCTATCCCTGCTGCGCGTATGCGTAAGCCTAAGCTTTCTGTTGTTACCCCTCCTGCTTTCCGCCCAGGAAATCTGTGATAACGGGATCGATGACGATGCCGACGGACTGGTCGACCTCAATGATCTCGCCGACTGTAACTGTCAGATCGAATCCCAAACGCCCTCCCTCTTACCAAATCCCTCCCTCGAGGAATTTTCCGCCGACCAACCGGGGTGTAAATCTTCCCAGCCCGGCGGATTACCCGACGGCACCAACCAGGCCAACTGCCTGGTAGGCTGGCAGCGCGCGAGCCTGGGAACCACCGACGCTTGGAATGCCTTCACGCTGGCCGGTTCCGAACCGGATTACCCAAGTGAGCTACCGCTACCGCTGCCCAGCGGTACGGGGGTAGCCGGTTTCTGGGTAGGCATCAAGGACACCGACGGTATTCAATTCGCCAACGGAGACGGTTCCTACCTTACCCGCTACCGGGAATACCTGGCCACCTGCTTCGAAGAGGGAAAGGGTATGGAAGCCGGAGAAGATTACCAGCTAACTTTCTCCCTGGGATTCATGGAGCCCCAAACCTACGACAACCGGGGAAAGCAGGTGGACATGGATTCTCCCTCCGGTGTGGAACTTAGCATTTACGGTATCCGCGAATGCAGCCAGGTTGACTTTGGCTATTACCAAAACTGCCCGGAAGAAGCCGGTGCGGAGGGCTACGAACTGCTGGCCAACGTGACCGTGGA
>JBASAV010000587.1:0-7159 GCA_049650785.1 Lewinella sp.
GCCAGGGGTTGGCTTGGTGGTGTAGGGCGGTGTCTTTTCGTGTCGACCCGTCGGCGGACCAGCTATCGCTGGGCAGACGACTCGTGCTCGTCGGGGGAGGTGGTATAGCTGGGCCGACGACTCGTACCCCACCGAGCGAAGCGAGCATCCCCACTAAATCGCCAATCGTGCATCCAAAATCACAAACCAAAAATCCTACTCTCTACCGTCCCTTTGGCCGCCGCCGCTTACCGCCCCGCGACATCATACGGTGACCTTCCTTACCCATGCGCTGGGCGGCCTTCACCTGTCCGGATTGCCGGAGGGCGGTGTCGAGCTGGTCGATTTGCTCGGTGATCTGGGGCAGCTTCACGTTGGTTTCCTTGGCGGCCTTCAGGTATTTCTTTGCGGCACCAAAATTCCGTCGATTGGCTTCGATCTGGGCCAGTTGCAGCTTGAGCATGGCCTTCTCATTGGCCGTGGGAACGTCGATGGCATCGGCCTGCTTCAGGTAGCCTTCCGCGGCGTTGAGATCCTTGCGGCTCAGGGCGATGGTGCCGCGCATCATGTAGTAGAATGCGCGGTTGGCGCTGTACAGCCATTCGGGCTTGAGGGTCAGGTTGAGTAGCTGTTCGCCGCGGTTGAAGTCCTGCATTTGCACGGCCTTGGCGGCGGGGCCAACGGTACCGAGAAAGATATAGCCGAGGAACAGGATGATGCCCGCCAACAAAAAGGGAAAGCCATACCAGAAACCGAAGGCGACCCACAGTGCGGTACCACCGAAAATGCCGGCGGCAATCAGGGCGAAGCGGATGTATGGAGGTATGATAAACATGGATTATTTTTTAAAAAGCGTTGCACCTGCGCTCCGCCGCAAAAATGATTACTTAAGCGCGGCCTCATATTCCCGCTGGGCGCGCTTGGCTACGAAGATGGATATTTCGTACAGCGTATACAGCGGAAGGGCGATCAGGATCTGCGTAACGACGTCGGGCGGGGTCAGTAATGCCGACAGGATCAGGATACCAATGACGCTGTGCTTACGATACTGACGCATCGACTCGGCGGTGACGAGCCCGAATTTAGCCAGGAAATAAATCAACACCGGTAACTCAAAGATTAGGGCAGCCGGCAGGGTAAACATGACCATATAGCCGATAACGGATGCCATCTTAGGCTGGTTGACTGCACCACCCACCTCAAAACCCATTAAAAAGTTGGTGCCGAACGGAGCCACGACGAAGAAGCCGAAGGCAACGCCCAGGAAGAACAGGAAGGAACAAATAGCGATGACCCACCGGGTAGCTGACTGCTCGGCGGGATAAAGACCGGGCCGGATGAACGACCAGATCTCGTAGAAAACGTAGGGGAAGGCCAGCACGAATCCACCCACGAAGGCCATTTTGACCGCGGTGATGAACTGCTCGCCGAACTCGGTCGCCTGTACCAGAACGCTGGGGGGAGAAAAGCAAAGCGCCTCGCCCGTGCCGAGCCAGTCGGAAATGGTGCAAAAGACGCGATAGCTGGGGAAATCCTCGTGCAGGGGCCCAAAGAGGACGTAGCGGAAGTACCAATCGTTGAAGAGAAAAAGCACGATGCCGCAGACGGCAATGGCGACCAGGGCGCGCAGCACGTGCCAGCGTAACTCCTCGAGGTGGTCTACGAATGACATTTCTTTCTCCATTTCCGGTACGGGTTTACCGGCCTCGTCGTATTTCCAAGTATCTACGTCCTGTTGGTCGAGTGGCATAGCGCGAAGGTACTACCTCGTCTGATTTAGAGAAGATAATCCCGTACCGCCGTTGCACTGTAGTCCCACAGCCGACCGGCCAGCTGTTCGTTGCACGCCGTGGGGGAGGGCTTGATGAGGCACTGGGATGGATTGAAATACCGGCCGCTTACCTCGCGGACTTCCGGGCTGCTGGCCAGGTAGACGCTGGTGTCCGCCCCGCGCTTGGGGGTACGGGCGAAGGGCTTGTATAGCGACCAGACTGCTTTGGTCAGAAACTTACCGTGTTTATTAGCCAGGGAAGTGCCGACGACGCCGGGGTGCAGGCAGTTGGTCGTGAGCTCGGAGCCGTGGCGCCGGTCAAGTTCTTTGGTAAACAGAATATTGGCCAGTTTACTTTGTGCGTAGGCTTTGCCGCCAGCGTAGGAATCCGCGCCCCGTTCGCCCCGTAAGTTGCCGAAGTCGATGCCGGCCTTGGTGTGCATGGCGCTGGACACGTTGATGACGCGGCTACACAGATTGCTACACTGCATGGCGGGAAGCAGATTCAGGGTAAGCAGGAAGTGACCGAGGTGGTTGACGCCAAACTGAAGCTCGTACCCATCCTTCGTAAAGGCTAATTTATCGCTGTAGATACCCGCGTTGTTGATGAGTACGTCCAGCCGCGCGTGCTCGGCCAAGTATAATTCCGAAGCCTCCCGGACGCTGGTCAGATCGGAAAGGTCAAGGGGTATCGTGTCGATGTTTTCATTGCCGGTTTTACGGACCAGCTCATCGGCCGTCTGTTGGGCTTTCGTCTCGTCGCGGCAGGCTAATACCAGGTGGTACCCTTTGTGCGCCAGGCGCTCGGCGGTAGCCCGGCCGATGCCGTCGTTAGCTCCGGTGATGAGTACGGTTCTTTGCATAGTCTCCTGGGAGGTAACGCCTGGGAGGGTGGAGGGGTTGTTGGCTCACTTCGTTCGCTTTAGTCGCTGCGCGGTTAGTGCGCTTCGCGGTAGTGGGGCGTGAGGTGGAAGTGCGTACTTTTGGGGTGTGCTAGTAACCCGTGATTTGACGTACCGGTACCGCGCCGGGGGGGCGGAGTTTGATTTTCCTGACCTCGCGGTCGGGGCGGGGGAGGGCGCGTTGCTGCTGGGGCCGAGTGGCTCCGGGAAGTCGACGTGGTTGCATTTGCTGGCGGGCATCCTGTCGCCGGCGGGGGGAAGCGTGGCCCTGGACGGAACGATTTATGCCAGCCTCGGAACGGGGGATCTCGATCGGTTTCGGGGGCGGAATATCGGGCTGGTATTGCAGCGGCCCTACTTCGTGGAAGCCCTGAACGTGGAGGAAAATCTCAGCCTGGCACGTAAACTGGCGGGGTTGCCGCCGGACCGCTCCTTTCTACAGTCAATCCTGGACACGCTGGATATTGGAGCGTACGCGAAGCGGAAGCCGGGAGAGCTGAGTGTCGGCGAGCAGCAACGGGTGACCATCGCCCGGGCACTGGTGAACCGGCCCAAACTGATCCTGGCCGACGAACCGACGAGCGCCCTGGATGATGCCAATGCCGGGCGGGTAAGCCGGCTACTGCGGGAGCGCGCCGCCGAACTGGAGGCCGCTCTGGTGGTGGTGACGCACGATAGCCGGCTGCGACCGGACTTCTCCCGGATTGTGGAAATAGACGCCGTCAGCGTACAAAATCAGTAAGCTTGTCCCTATTCAGCCTGGCTATTCGCAACTTGCTCTACCGACCCTGGACTACGGCCCTGAGTCTCATCCTGGCGGCACTGGGCGCAGGGCTCATCAGCCTGATTTTGCTGCTGAGCTGGCAACTGGAGCAGCAGTTTGACCGGAACCTGGCCGGTATCGACCTGGTCGTGGGTGCCAAGGGTAGCCCGCTGCAGCTGATGATGTCCAGTATGTATCACATCAGTTCGCCCACCGGAAACGTACCTCTATCCGGCGTGAAGCCCTTTCTTAATCCCGAGCATCCCTACATCGAGCTGGCGGTCCCGCTTTCCTTGGGAGATAGCTACCGCGGTCGGCGGATCGTTGGTACCCGGCTCACCTTCCTGGAGGTCTACGGCGCCGAACTCGCTACCGGTGATTTATGGTCGGCTCCGCTGGATATCGTAGCCGGAGCTACCGCCGCCCGGGAGCTGGGATTAAAGGTGGGGGATACCTTTCAGAGCAGCCACGGACTGATCGAGGATGATGACCTCACCCACCGAGATGCCCCCGCCTTCAAGGTAACCGGCATTCTCGCGCCCACGGGTACCGTTGCCGATCTGATTCTGCTAACCCCCACGGAAAGCCTGTGGGCCGTGCACGACACCCACTCTCACGAAGGGGAGGGGGAGGATCACGACCATCGCGCCTACGAAGTCAGTGGACCGCTCACGGCCTACGAGGAGGAGTCGATTACCTCTATCCTATTGAAGTTTAAGGGAAACAGCGTCGTCGGACTGAATATGCAACGCAGCATCAACGAGAATACCGAGATGCAGGCGGTGACGCCGAGCATCCAGTTGACCGAACTCTATTCCACGGTGGGGCAGGGAGAGGAAGTCCTACGGCAGTTGGGTTACGTCGTGGTGGTGGTCAGCATACTGAGCATCTTTATTGGTCTGTACAGTTCCCTGGACCGTCGACGCGGCGAACTCGCTCTACTGCGGACTTTGGGGGCGGGTCCGGGTAAGTTGTTCGGACTTCTCCTGATGGAGGGAACGCTTACGGCCGTAGCCGGTGCCCTGCTGGGACTGCTGGCCAGCCATTTCGGACTGTGGTTAGTGGCCCGGTATTTCGCGCGCACGTACCGGTATGACTTCCAGTCATTCGTTTTCCTTCCTGGAGAGGCTTATTTGCTGGTGGGAGCGCTGGTGGTGGGAGTACTGGCTGCCTTCGTTCCGGCCTTGCGGGCTTCCCGTACCGATGTGCACCGCACCCTTAGTAGCTAGGACCTCATATGGTTCCGTTTCTCTTCAGTTCCTTATCCATATAGTCTACCGCCCGGGCCGTCATGGCCATATAGGTGATCGAAGGGTTCTGCGTGCCGGAACTGGTCATGAAACTGCCGTCGGTCACGAAGACATTGGGGGCGGCGTGGACCTGATTCCACTGGTTGAGTACGCTGGTACGTGGATCGCGGCCCATACGGGCGGTACCCATTTCGTGGATACACGCACCTACGGCGGTGGGACTGTTATGCGTTTCGATGTCCTTGAAGCCGGCGGCTTCCATCATTTCGGCCAGGGCATTCACCCCGTCCTCGCGTAGCTTCCGTTCGTTTTCCTTTAGTCCGGCGTCAAAGACCAGGACGGGGACCCCGTACTGATCCACTTTCTCTTCACTCAGGAACACCCGATTATCGTGGTAGGGAAGGAGCTCACCGAAGCAGGTAGCGCGGAACTTCCAGGGGCCGGGCCTACTGATAGCATCCTTAAACCCGGGGCCCAGCGGTGCATTGGTATCGATGAACCGCGACATGCCGCCCTGGTAGCCGTAGCCACGCAGAAAATCCTGACGGGTCTTGTCATTGATGTTGCGGAAGCGTGGGATGTAGAAGCCGTCGTTTGGTTTGCGCCCCTTATAGTATTGGTCCTCCATGCCTTCGAAGGTGCCCGATCCACCCAAGCCGTAGTGGTGATCCATCAGGTTGTGACCCAACTCTCCGCTGTCGTTGCCCAGGCCATCGGGGAAGCGCTCCGATTTGCTATTAAGTAAAATGGCGGTAGAGCCGATGGTACTGGCATTACAGAAGACGACCTGGCTGAAGTATTCCCGGGTCTCTTTGGTCTCGGCGTCTATTACATGCACCCCGGTTACTCGCTGGGTTGCATCGTCAAAAATGAGGGAATGGACGATGCTGTGCGGGATGATCGTCAGGTTGCCGGTCTCGTTGGCTACCGGGATCGTCGACGAAATACTGCTAAAGTAGCCGCCGAACGGACAGCCGCGCCAGCAGCGATTGCGGGCCTGGCACTGTCCGCGGGTACCGTGGTGCAGCTCGGGAATGTACTTGCTCAGGTTGGCGGTCCGGGCGGCGATAACATTCCGTTCCGGGAAAGCTTTTTCAATGGTCTGCTTGAATTGGTCTTCGGCGCAATTTAAATCGAAGGCAGGCAGAAACTCTCCATCCGGAAGATGGGGAAGACCATCCTTATTTCCCTGAATACCCACGAATTTCTCCACGTAGGTGTACCAGGGCTCGACGTCGGCGTAGCGGATCGGCCAGTCTACGGCTACTCCGTCCTTCAGGTTGGCCTCGAAGTCGAGGTCGCTCCAGCGGTAGCAGTGCCGCCCCCACATGATCGATCGACCGCCCAGGTGATGACCGCGGATCCAGTCAAAGCGCTGGACCTCGTCGTAGTCGTACTCGCTGTCCTTGACGATCCAGTGTTTGTTGTCGGCATTGACCCACCAGTTCAGGCGGTTCTGCTTGTAGTAATGGCTGGCAATTTCTTCGCGGGTGACCTTGTTCTGAATGCCCAGGTCCCACGTGTCAAGGTTAGCAGTTGGGTAGTCCCCGTGCTCGACCATACGGCCCCGCTCGAGCATGAGCACCCGGTATCCTTTTTTACAGAGTTCCATGGCGGCGTAACCCCCGCTAATGCCCGACCCGACGACGATAGCATCGTAAGTGACCTCCTCACGGCCCTGAGAGTTGAATTTCATAATCGATTGAATTTAGAAGTCACCAGCACGAAAGCGTGTAGGTCTGCCGTCCGGACGGATAGCATAAAGGGGGTAGCTGGCCCACCGAGAGGGGTGAAGCGATGGGTGCCGTAAAAAGATGATCCGGGTTAGATAGCCCAGGCCTTGCCGCCGGTCAACTCCTGCAGATCGCCACAGGGGATGTATTCTCCGGGAACGGGCAGATATTCCAATACTTCCGTGCCAATCGGTTCGCTGTTAAACCACGCACCGACGATCTGCGACTTGAGATCGAAGTAGGTGTCGCGGGCGGATCCGTCTACCTCGGGCATGGTATCCCAGTCGGTATCGGGATTTTTGTAGTGCAGATCCTGATCCTGGAGGTACACGAGAGACTTATCCGTGTCCATACCGTTGAAGGGTCCGGCTTCGTCGGCGTCCATCCGTTCGCGTAAGGCGGTTAAACCGTCGCGGAACTTCTTCCGGGACTCTTCCGAATACACCTGGCCCACCATCTTATCTACCACTTCCGGCACGCCTACGTCGAGGGCGCCGGGGGTATCCGTAGTGGGGATCATGGTATCGGCCAGTTTGGAGACGAACTCGTATTCTTCCTCATTGAAGAAGCCCGGTTCGTACACAGCCTCTCCGGCAGCGACGGCTTCGTCGCGTTTACAGCCGGCGAGCAGGGCGGAGGCGACGGGACCGCTGACGGCCATCCCGGTGATGTAAGCGGTATACCGCAGTAATTCTCTTCTTTTCATCTTACTAGATGTTCATCTTTTTGAGTTCATTGACGGCGTGGTCGGCGGCCCGGGC
>JBASAV010000588.1:0-6673 GCA_049650785.1 Lewinella sp.
CCGTATCGGTGCCCATGCCGGAAACGTAGGTGAATACCAGGTTAGGGTTGACGGCGTGCAAGTCGCGTGCAAAGCCGGTCACCAGATCGAAGGTCAGGCGGGTAAAGGCGGCTTCATCCTTACCCACGGAGGATACACCCGCGCAGAAAAAGCAGGCATCGTACGTCCGCAGTTGGTCCACGATGGGAGAAAGGTCCGCAAAATCCTGGTGGAGGATTTCTTCCAGCTTGTCGTGCCGCAGATCGATCGGGTGGCGGTTGACGACCACTACCCGATGAACCCGGGGGCTTTCCAGGCACTGGAGCAAAACGGCACGGCCGACCATGCCCGACGAACCGGTGAGAATGACGGATAGGGGCATACTGCTAGGTTTAAAATTGGGTCAAACAAGGCCGGATCATGTTTTCGCGCTGACCCTGACGACGTAAAATTAGGACCTGGTTGACGAAAACCCCGCCATGCCAAGTGTACAAATCCCGGTACAGTCCTGCCACGTAAGACAGTACCTGCTGGAAATGACTTTCGAATCGGGAGCCAAGAGTATTTGCACTTTCACAGGGAGTCGATGGAAAAAACATCGCGTTCAATTGTCCTGTAGAATGGACTATACGGCGTTTCTCGGGCGTCTGATCAGGCAGATGCATGGCTAAACACGTCAAATTCGCCCCGTCATTTAAATAATCGGTCCTCGCAGGTTACTTTCATAGCCGTATTCCGCATTAAGGTGCGTACCCAGACCGCTCACTACCCCTGAAAACCACCCCCTATGAACAACGGAGCCACCGGCCGGCCCCGGAATTGGTTTTTCGCGATTGTCCTCCTTGTCATTCTATCCACGCCGCTCATCAGCCAGTCCGGTGCCCCGGCCATTCAGGTTTGTGGCGGCGGACAGACCGTTTGCCTGGAGTCCGATAGAATCGATCTTTGCGTTACCATTGCGGTGGACCCCAGTTACCCGGAGAAGATCGACAGCTTTGAGATCAACTGGGACGATGGCAGCCTACCCGAAAAATTCGCCGGCGGGAATGCCTCCTTCAACGTCGAGCATCGCTACGACTTCACCGGATTCTTCGGTTCGTGCAGCTACCAGAGTGGACGAAAACTGGTTTCGCTGAGCACCTACATCGAAGGCGAGACGCGGCCCATTGAGAGCATATTCCCCCTCACCGCCCTCAACCCACCGGAGGCGAAGTTTGACAATTTCCCCGCCACGGTATGTGTCAACGAACAAATCTATCTGGCTGACGAGTCCTGCCCCATCAGCGGATTGCTGAAAACCTACGACTTCGGCGACGGCACCCCGCCCAGCGATTACCCCTTTCATACCTTCACTGAAGTCGGTGAATACACCGTCAAACTGCTGGCGGAAAATGACTGCGGTACGGACCAGGCCACGCGAAAGATTACCGTCATCGACCAGCCCATCGCCCGGGCGCTTCCCGATTCCGGTTTTGTGAGCGGCTACGACGACCCCTACCGGATCTGCCTGGATGGCACCTCCGTACTTCGGGTGGACGGTAGTGAATCCGTCGGACTGAGCTCGCGGCAGTGGTCGGTCGATCCGCCGATCGGGGTGTCTATCGAAGGGTCCGGCCGCCCGGTCGGGCGTATCCGCTTTTCCGAACCCGGCAGCTACACGGTATGGCTCACCGGCCAGAACGATAATTGCGCCACCGAAGCCCGGGACAGTTTCTTCGTAGATGTCGTTGCCGCCACCGTTCTCCGGCTGGACCGGCAGCCGAATGTTTGCGAAAGCTTCGCCTACTGTCCCACGCCAGCCATCGAAGGGGCGACCTATACCCTGAACGGCGAGCCGTTGGTAGGTTGCAGTGACGTGCTGGAGGAAGGCACCTACACCGTCGAAGCCTTCCTGGCCAACGACCTCTGCGGTGATGCCACCATACGCGACACCTTTTCCATCAGCGCCCAGGCCTCCGGGGTCATCAGTATCCGGGACACCACGCTTTGCGATCAGGATGGCCCCCTCACCCTGAGCGCCACCCCGGACGGGGGTATATGGACGATCGACGGCCAGCCCTTCGACGGCACCATCGACCCGGCTTCCCTCGCGGCGGGCCGCTATTCGATTGCCTACGGGGACGAACCCTGCTTGCTTTCCGACAACATCACCCTAGAAATAGTCAGCTCGGCGGTCACCGTACCCGACGATACCGAGGTCTGCCTCGATGGGGGCGTGGTTCGCTTCTCCGCCAGCCCGGCCGGGGGCACCTTCGTCGGTACCGGTATTGATTCGACCGGTCAGTTCGATCCCGCCGTAGCGGGTCTGGGTGAGTTCCAGCTCTCTTACCAATGGGAAGACGGTGAAGTTGCCGGCTGTGGCGGCAGTAATACCTTTATGGTCACCGTCTCCGAGCTGGGAGCCAGCTTTGAAACGCTCACCTGCAACGGCAATGAAGTCTGCTTCTCGGTAGATAATCCCGGTGCTTACGAATCCGTCACCTGGAACTTCGGCGACGGACGCGCCGCCAGCGGCGATACCCCCTGCCATACCTTTCCCGGTGCCGGGATTTACGAAGTGGAAGTGAGCGTGACCCGGGGGCCCTGCGTGGCCACCTTCACCAGGTCTGTCAGTATCGCCCCGGCACCCGTGGCCGCCTTCGATCTGGATTACGATGCTGATCGCTGCTCCGATCTGCCCGTCACCATCACCAACACTTCGACGGGCACCGACCTGACCTACATCTGGCGGATCAACGGGGAAATATTCGCCGACACGATCGATCCCGGGGAACTACTCCTTGGTTCGCGCCTGCGCGATTCCCTGTTCGAGATCAGTCTGGAGGTGAGCAACGGCTGTACTACCAGTACGCGTAGCGAAGAGATCCTCGTGCGACCGCTACCCACCTCCGATTTTGGCACGGACCAGGACAGCTACTGCTCGGGCGATACGATACTACTCGCCAACAACGCCATCGGGCAACCCACGGCCTACGAGTGGACCCTGGACGGCGAACGTATCGGCACGGACTCCCTGCCGCCGCTGATCGTCCACGAAACCGACTCCCGCGATACGCTGGAAGTCTGCCTGACCACCTTCAACGATTGCGGTGCCACCACCACCTGCCGGCCGATCGTCGTCACGCCCACCAATGTCGAGGCGTTTTTCAACGTATCCGCGACGGTCATCTGCGTCGACGGTACGGTACGTCTGCGCAACTTTGCATCACCCGGGGTAGGGGTACGGTACGACTTCGGTAACGGCAACGGCAGTAGTGAACCCAATGCGACCGTTGTCTACCGCCAGCCCGGTGAGTATACCATCACCCAACGCGCCTTCGGTTGCGGATCCGATGTCTTCGAAAAAACGGTCCGGGTAGTACCGCGCCCGACCGCCCGCTTTAATGCACCGGTAGCCATCTGCGTGGGGACGGAGGCCCGCTTCGAGAATATGAGTGGCGATACCCTACGGGCTACGTGGGACTTCGGTGACGGCAGTGCGGCCATCTCGGATTACAGCCCCGGCCACACCTTCGATACGGCCGGTGTGTACCAGGTCTGCCTCACGGTCACGAGCATGGGACCGGACGGCTGTGACCACACCGTCTGCGTCGACGTAGCGGTAAGCCCCGCCCCCACCGCGGCCTTCGCGTTTACGGACAGTCTTTGTCTGGGTTCCGAGCTGACCGTCCGCTCCGAGGCCATCGGCGATGGGGTAAGTTGTCGCTACCGCTTTGGTGACGGAGCCTCCGCCACGGACTGCGTGGCCAGTCATCTCTACGCCGCGGCCGGTTCTTACAATATCACCCAGGTAGTGACCGACAGCCGGGGGTGCCAGGATAGTATCCGGGTTCCGGTCATTGTGCGGAATCTTCCGCAGGCTGATTTTCGCGTGTCATCTCCGGAGGTTTGCGACCCGGATTCCTTCCGCCTCACCAACCTGACGACCGGCGCCGAAACCTACAACTGGGACTTCGGCAACGGCGATCTCCAGTCTACCGAGAACCCCGTCTACGGCTACGACAGTCCCGGAGAGTATACAATCACCCTCACCGCTTCCGACCTTTTCTGTACCGCTGAGTACGCGACCGCGGTGACGGTGCACGAGAGTCCGGTAGCCCAAATCGCGGTGGCCGACACGGCCGCCTGCTTTGATGAAAGCATTCTTTTGTCGGATGCATCTACCGGCCCGGTGACGACGCGGTCCTGGGACTTCGGTGACGGGACGACCGCCTTCACGCAGGAAGTCGACCATCCCTTCCCGGCGCCGGCAAGCTATCCGGTCCGCCTCCGGGTATCGACGGAGGCAGGGTGTACGGACTCCACCCTGCAGTACATCGTCGTCCACCAGCCGGTGAGTGGCGATCTGCGGCAGACCGACCCCATCAATTGCAACGCAGCGACTACGGCCGGGCTGGAGTTTGTGCCGGATGGCGGATTAGCGCCCTATTCGTTCAGTTGGTCAGACGGATCCGTCAATCCGGCCACCACCGGCCTGGCCGCCGGCACCTACGGGCTTACCGTGACCGATTCGAATGGCTGTAGCCTAACGGATTCCGCCACCGTCACCGAACCGCCACCCATCATACCGGGAACGGTAATCAGTACCGTCAGCTGTGCCGGGGGTGCCGACGGCAGCCTGGGGCTTAATCTGAGCGGCGGAACCATGCCTTACCTTATTCAATGGGAGGACGGCGGGTCAGGGAACTCGCGCGATGAATTGATGGCAGGAGAATACACCGTCACCGTCTCCGACGGGGCGGGCTGTATCGTACCCTTTACCCTCGAGGTACCCGAAAACGCGCCTTTGGCGGTTATCGATTCCTTGTCGGAGATTTCCTGTTTTGGAGATGGCGACGGCGCGCTGGATATAAGGAACATCACCGGCGGAGTAGGACCCTACACCATCACCCTATCCGGGACCGATTACCGGGAAAGTGGAACTACGCTGACCCGCTTCGACCAACTCCTTCCCGATGTCTACACCCTCGAAGTAGAAGATGCATTGGGCTGCTTCCTGGAACGCGAAGTGTACGTTGCCGAACCCGACCGGGTGACCCTTGACGTGCTTCCCGACAGTGTATTCCTGAAACTGGGGGACACGGTGCAATTAACCACCCGCTACAACGCCACCGAGCCCACCTTCGCCTGGACGCCGGCCTACGGACTGAGCTGCAACAACTGCCCGGCGCCGGTAGCCCAGCCGTACTTCACCCAGCATTACATCGGCCTGATCACCGATAACCGGGGCTGCTCCGCCCGCGATACCGTGACGGTAGAAGTAGAGATAAACCGGGATGTATACATTCCCAACACCTTCACACCCAACGGCGACGGACGCAACGATCTGTTCCGTGTACGCACCGCTTACCCCGAGGCGGTCCAGGAAGTGGTGAGCTTCGAGATTCGCGATCGATGGGGGATGCTGCTCTTCGACCGGGAGTCATTCCCACCCAACGACCAGACCTACGGATGGGACGGCACCTACAATGACAATCCGGTTACGGCCGGCCAGTATGTGTACCAGGTGCAGGTGCGCTTCGTAGACGGCTTCGAGAAAACCATTAGTGGTAGCATTTTAATTATTCGATGATGACGCGTTTCTCCCGGTTTTCTTGGCTGCTACTTCCCTTGTTCTTGCTTCTTACAGCGCGCATGCAAGCGCAGGACCCGGTAGTGTCTGACTATTCGGCCATTACTCCGCAGTTGAACCCTGCCCTTACCGGCTTCATCCCGGGGCAGGCTACGACCCGCTTCGGTATTGTAGCGCGGGAGCAGTGGCGCAGCTTCCTGGAAACGGCCAGCTACCGCACCATGGCCGCCAGTTTCGACCACCGGATCTGTGGTAGCCAGCGTGGCGATTACTTCGGTTTCGGAGTGAATGTGTCTTCTGACTGGCAGGGCGATCCCACCCTGCGGCGGGTGGACGGTATGTTCAGCGCCGCCTTCACCAAAAACCTGAGCGGCAGCTACTATGGCGGTACCTCCCTGAGCGTCGGGGCGGAAGTCGGATTGGTGCAGTACGACCTGGACGGTTCCCAGTTGACCTTTGACCACCAGTTCGATAGTCCCGGTGCGGCGGGGGAGCGACTGGCCTATTACAACTTCGGCTTCCTGGATTACGGGGTTGGGGCAGTCTTCACCTGGATGGAGGATTCGCGCAACGCCACCAGCGTCAGCGGTGGGCTGAGCATCAAGCATCTGGGACGGCCCGCGACCACCTTTGTCGAGGACGGGCGGCCGTCGTCGGTCGCATCCGATTCTTCGGCCCACCTGGCGATGCGTTGGTCCCCCCACGTACAGGCTACGCTACCGCTGTCCGCCACGAATAGCCTGAATTTATTTGCGCTGTACAGCTATCAGCGCCCCCACAACCAGGTGTACCTCCGGGGCATGCTCGACTTTAACCGGCCGGCACGGGGTGGTCGCATGCCCTTACCTTTTCTGAGCATCGGGGGCGGTTACCGGATCACCCGCGGCCTGTCGGGTATCGGTTCCGAATCCATTGTTGCCTCCGCGCGGGTGGCGGCCGGGCCCCTGCGCATCGGTGTTAACTACGACGTGAATATCTCTTCCCTACACGCATCGACCAGTGGGGCCGGGGCCATCGAACTGTCGCTTACCACCGTCTTTGGTAAGTCGGATTGTCTGCTTTGCCCGAGTTTTTAGCGGGTGAATAGGGAAACGGTTTTTATGCCGCGCTCCTTTCCTGCGC
>JBASAV010000589.1:0-3482 GCA_049650785.1 Lewinella sp.
CCTTTCCGAACTGCACGAACCGCTGCTGGGCTGGATCGGGAATCTCGCCCAGACCGGGGAAGCGAGTGCGCGCAATTATTACAATAGCCGCGGCTGGTCCGTGGCTCATAATTCCGACATCTGGGCGATGAGTAATCCGGTAGGGGAGAAGGCCGGCGGCGTCAATTGGGCCAACTGGAACATGGGGGGCGCCTGGCTGGCCACCCACCTCTGGGAACATTATCTCTACACCCTCGATACAGCCTTTCTACACGAAGAGGCCTACCCCCTGCTGAAGGGAGCGGCGCAGTTCTGCATGGACTGGGTAGTGCGCGACTACCAGGGCCACTGGATCACCTCCCCGTCCACTTCACCGGAAGCGAAGTACGTGACGAAATCGGGCTACGTCGGCTCCACCATGTACGGCGGCACCGCCGATCTGGCCATGATGAAGGAACTCTTTGACGACTTTATCGGTGCCTCGCTAACCCTGGGTATCCAGGACTCCTTCCTGCAGGAAGTGTATAATGTCAAAGCGGAACTCCATCCGTACCGCCTGGGCCGGAAGGGGAACATCCGCGAGTGGTTCTACGACTGGGAGGACGAAGATCCCCGCCACCGGCACCAGACCCACCTCTACGGGGTGCATCCCGGTCATCACATCGCTCCGGACCTCACGCCCCAACTGGCCCGGGCGGCCCGGGTTTCCCTGGATCTGAAGGGCAACGAATCCACCGGTTGGTCCAAGGGCTGGCGCATCAATCTTTGGGCCAGACTGTGGGACGGCGACCGCGCCTACCAGCTGTACCGATCTCTCCTCAAGTACGTTCCTCCTAAGGGGGCCGTCTACGGCGGCACCTACCCTAATTTGCTCGACGCCCATCCACCCTTCCAGATCGACGGCAACTTTGGCGGCGCGGCGGGAGTGATCGAGATGCTGGTGCAGTCCACGGAAGATCAGATACGTCTGGCGCCGGCACTACCCAAAGCCTGGGCGCGCGGCAAGATCAGTGGTATTCGCACCCGTGGCGGCTTCGAGGTGGAAATCGAATGGTCGGAAAACCGCCTGCAACGCAGCACCATCAAGGCAACGAAGGACGCCCGCACCGTTGTGGCCCACGGAGAGCGGGAGCTGCCCCTCAGACTGAAGGCCGGGGAGCAACGGGTTATGAACTGGTAGGGCCTACACGATAATATTGACAATACCGCCCTCCACCCGCAGCGCCGCGCCGTTAGTGGCCGACGAAAGCGGGCTGGCCACGTACGCGACCATATTCGCCACTTCCTCCGGCTCCGCCCAGCGGTGAATGAGGGAGGTAGGCCGTTTCTCTTCGATGAAGTCGGCTTTGACCTGGTCGATGGACTTGTCGCTTTCTTCGGCCTGCTTCTCCAGGGAGGCTTGGTTGGCCCGGCTCATGGTCGGCCCGGGCAGTACCGAATTTACGGTCACGTTGGTGCCTCTGGTAAGTTGGGCCAGGCCGCGTGACAGGGCCAGCTGGGCCGTCTTGCTGACGCCGTAGTGGATCATTTCGGTGGGAATATTTTCCCCTGATTCGCTGGAGATGAAAATGATGCGCCCCTCGTTTTTCTTCAACATCCGCGGGAAATAGTGACGGGATAGCCGCACGCCGCTCATCACGTTGACGTCGAAGGTTTGCAGCCACTGCTCGTCGGTGATCTCCGCGAAGGGGACCTCCCCGAAGATGCCGACATTATTGACCAGAATGTCTACGTCAGGCAATTCCTCGAGTAGCTTGTCGACGTCATCGGTCTTGGAAAAGTCGGCCGCTATACCGCGTACGTTGTCGTTGCCGGTTTCCTGACGCAGGTCCTTGGCGACTTCGTCCACGTCGGTCTGCTTGCGGCCATTCAGAACCACCGAGGCACCTTCTTTCGCCAGCAGGCGGGCGATGGTCAGGCCGATACCGGCGGTCGATCCGGTGATGAGGGCGGTTTTTCCGTTGAGCTGTAAATCCATGGGGAATTCTTTCCCCACTAACCCCGCCCGACTAACCTGGTTCTCTCACTCCCTTATTTGTCAAAGTGACAAAAAAGTCTCCGCAGACTTTTGAAAAGTCAGATTCGCTTGTACTTTTGCCTTTATCTGTAATTAGTCTAAATAAAATGAAGGCCAAGAACGCTCTCCTACTCTTGATCATCCTGACCGGTTTACCATTGGCGTCCCAGACCTACACGCTGTCCGGCACCGTGACGTCGGACGGCGACCCCGTAGCTTATGCCACGGTGTGGCTGGAATCCCTGGACCGCGGTACGTCCGCCGGTGCCGACGGTCGCTTCGAAATTGCCGACCTGGAGCCGGGTGACTATCAGATTGTCTTCAGTGCCGTGGGTTTCCGGCCCAATCAACGCGAGGTGAGCGTTGTCGATCGCGACGTGACGTTCGGTGTACAACTCACGGAGGGCAGCGATTTGAGCCAGATCGAGGTCTTCGGCGCCCGTTTCCAGCACCCGGACAAGATCGAGGCGCTCACCCGTCTGCCGCTGGAAACTTACGAGCAGATCCAGAGCATCTCCGTCATTTCTGAGAAGGTCATCGAGCAGCAGGGTGCGCTCACCATCTCCGACGCGGTCAAGAACGTCCCGGGGGTGTACACCTTCGCTACCTACGGTAACCGTACGGAAAGTATCTCCTCCCGTGGTTTCCGCGGCATTCCGATGCTGAAGAACGGGGTGCGGGTCCACTCCGACTTCCGGGGGCAGGGCTTCCTCACCGATATGCAGGGCGTCGACAACATCCAGGTGCTGAAGGGGGCGGCCTCCATCACTCAGGGCGTCGCGACCGACCTCGGCAGCCCGGGCGGGGTAGTGAACATCGTGACCAAGACTCCCCGCTATGACTTTGGCGGTCAGGCCACCCTCCGTGCGGGCAGCTTCGGTCAGGCCCGGCTTACCTTCGACACTTACGGACCGCTCAACGAAGCTAAAAACCTGGCTTTCCGCGTGAACGCCGCCGTGGAGCGGGCCGACAGTTACCGGGAGGGGATCTCTTCCCAGCGTTTCTACATCAATCCCTCGCTGGAGTACCGGATCGATCCCAAGTCCGCCCTGACGCTGGAAATGGAATACTTCGACGACAGTCGTACCCCGGATGTCGGGACGGTCAATCTGGGCGAGAACGACGTGAATGCCATCTACGATCTGCCCTACGACCAGTTCCTGGGCTTCGACCATGACCGCAACGTCACGCGTACGGTCAATTACTCGCTGCGATTCAACCGGGAGCTGACCGACCGGCTCAGTATCCGCGCTGCCTACTTCAACTCAAAGCTCGACTTCAACGGCAAGGGCGCCAGCCTGGGTAGCGCCATCGAAGACGCTACCGGAACGACCCGCTATAACCTACGCACCCGCGGTTATTCCCTGTCCAGCCGGGAAGACCGCACTAGCGTCGTGCAATTGGACTTGCTCGGGCGCGACGTACAGACCGGTAACATCACCCACACCTTTCAGGTAGGAACCGACTACCGGACGACCGACTTCAA
>JBASAV010000590.1:0-6302 GCA_049650785.1 Lewinella sp.
ACCGCGACCAGTACGGTCTCAACGATATTCCGACCATTCTGCGTGGCACGCTACGCTACCCGGGCTACTGCGCCGCCTGGAATGCGCTGGTCCGCATCGGCATGACCGACGGTGACTTCCCCATCCTCGATAGCGCGAACATCACCTACCACGAACTGATGGAGGCGCTTGCCCCCAGCGGTGCCGGTTCGGTAAAGGACCGCATCGCCGGCATGCTGAAACTGGAACCGAAAGGCGAAGTCATGAAACGACTCACCTGGCTCGGGCTCTTCCGGAAGAAGCGGATCCGCCTCAAGGGTGCCACCCCCGCCCTCATTTTGGAGAACCTGCTGCTCGACAAATGGAAACTGCAGCCCGACGACAAGGACCTGATCGTCATGCAACACCAAATCGATTACGAGCTCAAAGGCAAGGAAAAACGGGATATCTCCAACCTCGTGATGAAGGGCGAAAATGCCCGGGACACGGCCATGTCCCGCCTGGTTGGTCTCCCCCTCGGTATCTTCGTACGCTTGATGACGCAGAACAAGATCCACTCTACGGGTGTGCATATTCCCACCATGCAGGAGGTGTACGAGCCGGTGCTCCAGGAGATGGAGAAATACGGGATGAAGTTTACCCACCATACGGTTGACCTCTAGCACGCTCGTTCGGGCCGGTCAGTTCACCCAGGCTGTCCGGCAGGGGGCGTACATCGTCATCGCGCTCGCCCTGCCCCGCCTAGGTCTGTCCCGGGCAGCCATCGGCGAATGGGAATCCCTGCTCTTTATCGGCTATTTACTTGGCTTCAGTTGGACGAGCGGTCTGCTGCAGGGTTTTCTGGTACGGATGGGCGAGCTCAGCGAACCCTTCGACAACGTATTTGCACACCGGGCTATCGCGGTATTTACCTTCCTGTCGGCCTTTGTGCTACTGCTTGCTGGCGTATTCCACGCTCCGTTCTTCCGGTTACTACAGCTCGATGCTCCCCCGCTGGGCTGGTACTTTTTCTTCGTGCTCCTACTGAGCCGCTGGCCCGCGTATTGCTTTGAGCAGACACTCTTGCTGACCGGGCGGGTGCGCCTGCTAGTCGGCTTCGCCGTGGTCAATGCGCTTGCGCTCATGCTATCCCTGCTGCTACCGCTTTACCTGGGCTACGATATGCTGGCGGCCATGCGCATATTGGCGGTGTACGCAGGGGTAAAGCTTTTAGGTATTGGTGTATGGTCGTGGCTCACTTCACCCAATGTAACCAGTCCGGATCATGACCGTAGTGTTCGGGCTGATGTGTCGGAGTGGGGTAGCGTAAGCACGCCCCTGATCGCCTACGCCACCGTGGCCGCGCTGGTGGTGGCCGTTGACCCCTGGATTGTCAACTACTGGTCCGGCGGCGATCAGGCCGTATTCGCCACCTTTCGCTACGGCGTCCGGGAGCTGCCCTTTATGGCGTCACTCATCAGTGGGATGACAGTAGTGACCATTCCCCTGATCGCGCGTGAACGGGGATCCGGATTGGACCTGCTGCGGCAGCAATCGCGGAAGCTCTTTCATTACGTCTTCGGCCTCACCCTCCTGATGATGCTCACCGCCAGCTGGTGGTGGACGGCCGTGTTTACCGAAACTTTCGCCGATAGCTTACCGGTGTTCCGTACTTATCTGCTGGTCGTCGGCTGCCGGCTCGTTTTCGCAATGACGGTCCTGACCGCCCTGCGGCAGACGAAGCGGCTGTACCTGTGGGCATTGCTGGAATTGGTGGTCAACGTTGTACTGTCACTTTCCCTCGCCCCGCGCTACGGTTTGCTGGGCATCATCTGGGCTACGGTGATCGCCAGCTACTTCCACGAGATATGCCTGGTCCTTTACTTGCGTTACCGGACCAACACCCCGTGGCGCACCTATGCCGACCTGCGGTGGTACGGCGTGTATCTGGCTATACTGTTCGGGGTGTATTGGTGGATGGTGTAATGGCTAATTAATTTGCCCCCCACTGACATAGGGCTGTCACCACCCCCCGGTAGTTTTGGGGTGAATCAAAACCATTCACCATGACTACCCAAGCCGTAGCCCAACGTTACCACGAACTGATGCAAACCGGTCAGATCGAGCAAGTATTAAAGGAACTGTATTCCCCCGACATCATCAGCCTGGAACCGCTCAACGACAGTCAATTACCCCGGCGTACCGAGGGCATGGCGGCGTACCGGGAAAAGGAGAAACTATACTTTGGCCAGATTGAGCAGATGTACGCGTCCTTTCTGAGCCCACCTGCGGTATCGACCGTCCATTTCACCGTCATGCTAGGCATGGACGTAACGATCCGCGGGAAGTCCAGGAAGGAAAAGAAGGAGATCGGCGTCTTTGAAGTACGCGATGGAAAGATCGTGCGGGAAGAGTGGTTCTACGACGATTTCATCTAGTTGCCCTAGCTGGTTCATTGCCAAACTGCTCCCGCAGATATTCCTCCAGGGTCATTCCGTGGGACGCGAAGGTTTCGCCGGTCACCCGTAATTCATCGATACCGGAGAGGGAGAACGTGCGGAAATCTTTCCGGAGCCGGCAATAGGCAACGGTGACCCACTCGTCGTGGCGGTTGCTGTAAGCGGCGATGGGTTCCAATTCGCGTTGGGACACATCGCCCGCCCGCGACGTATAGCTCACCCAGAGCACTTGGTGATCGAGGATGGCTTGCTGGATGGGAGCCAGGTTTCGGCTCTTCGTCCGCTGCTCGAGGTAGATGCGGGAGACGCCGATCTGATCTTCCAGGCGACTGGACTTCTCCCTTACGGGGGCAGGCAAGACCGCGCGTAGTTTGGCCACGGCGGAAGCAAAATCTTCGGATAGCGAGGTATCCAGCGCGGAGCGTAAAACCAATTCGGCCGTGATCATGGCGTTGGCTTCCCGTTCCGTAAACATGACGGGCGGCATCCGGTACCCCTCGGCCAGCCGATATCCTTTTCCTTCCTCCGCGTACAATGGAACACCGGACGCTTCCAGGGCCCGGATGTCGCGGTAGACCGTTCGAATGCTGATGCCGAATTGATCGGATAATCGGGAAGCCGTGAGCGTACGCCCGGACTGTAGCTGGGTAAGGATGGCTGCCAGGCGGACCAGGCGGCTGGATTCGGGAGTACTCGGCATGTGTCTGGAACGGCCCGCGAATTGGGGAGTTGGGATCAGCCGTTTTTATCGATCACGATGAGGAGTCGGCCGGGTTTCTTCACTACCCGGTTAGCCAGGCTATCTACCGAACGCCACCAACGGAAAGGGAGGTGACGCAGTGCCCGGTGCGTTTGTAGCATAAGCAGCGCCTTGTTCGACATCGTATGCGTACGGTAGGTGATGTCCGGTACACCGGACAGCAGGGTGTCGATTACCCGCTCATTGAAGCTATGCAGATGGGCGTGGAGGGGGGTAGGGCGATTGCAGTGGATGCAGAGGGAGTATTGGATGCGCTCGGCGTAAGGGGTGGACAACACGATCCGCCCACCGGGCCGGATCACCCGCAGCAGGCTTTGCAGGTACCGCGGAACGTCCGGTACGTGCTCCATCACTTCGGAGGAAATGATGGCGTCTACGGAGTCGTCGCGAAAGGGTAGGTCGAAGGCGTCACCGGTGACCGCAAAGTGATTCGGAGCGGGGTAGTGCTTGATGGCCTCAGTGACGTTGCGGATCGCCAGATCGAAGCTGACCACGGCCTGCTTTTCGGGGAGTAGTTGCCGGGCTACCCAGGCGCTACCGCACCCTACGTCGAGTATGACGGCTGCTTCCCGGGGCACTAACCCCAGAATTTCCTCGTGCAGGCGGTCGCTCTCTTGTACGGTAGCCGGATCGTCGCTGGGGGCGAAATAGTCGGACTCCAGCGCATCGAGGTGATAGTGCTCGACGTAATTGCCGGCATCCGGATCGTCCGTCAGGAAGTTATACACCCCCTCCGGAGTGCGGTAGACATCCAGTGGCCGGTCCCATTCCGGAGCGATGATGCGGTTAAAGTCAAACACGCGCCAAAGCTACGGACTGCGGGCCCGCTACCGGTACAGGCGGTCGAATTGCTTCTGTAAAAAGCTCTCTGCCGGTTGATCTTCGAGCAATGACCGGCCCTCTCCCCCCAGCATAGCTTCCAGCGTCCGAACGAATTTGTCCTCCTCGCGCAAGTCTCCGATGTTGAAACGGGTTTTCCGGTCACTGTGATGCACGATCATCTCGCGTTGCCGGCGTAATACATGCCCCTTGTGTTCCTCAATTCGGAAGTGGGTTATTTCACTCAACTGAATCTCTTTGGCCGGGCCGAGGCGCCGCCGGATAGTCAACTTCCCGTTTCCGAGGACAAATACATTATTGATCAAATAAGCGTATTGAACGAGGAAAATGCAGAAGGCTGCGCACAGACTGCTTAGAATCCAGGGCAGGCTGAGGAAATCGGCTTTCCCCACTAACCAGACAAAAGGTAGTCCGAGGAGTAAACTCACGATAACAGAACGGAAAGCAGGACCGGCGCGGTAGGGATATTCACTCATGGAATGGGAAAGTGTGCTTCGGAATGGTCGAACATGAAACTAAAGCTAACCTTTTCCTTACTTACGTGCTACCTGCGCTCCGCCGCAAAAATGAATATGATGACCATACCCGAAAAACTAAACGCCCTGCGGCAGGAGATGCTGGAGTGCCAGCTGGATGCTTACGTGATCCCCAGTACCGATCCGCACCAGAGTGAATACCCCGCGCCCCGGTGGGCCGCCCGGGAATGGATCAGTGGATTTACGGGCTCGGCCGGAACGGTGGTGGTCACCCTGCACGAAGCCAAACTGTGGACGGATAGCCGCTACTTTCTGCAGGCGGAGGAAGAGCTAGCGGACAGCGGTATCCAGTTGATGAAACTCAAGACGCCCCATACGCCGGAGTACGCTGACTGGCTGGCCGAGCACCTGATGAGTGGCCAAACGGCGGGCGTGGATGGCCGCGTCTTCAGCGCCCGTGCCGCCCAGCGACTGAAGAAGAAGCTGAATAAAGAAAACCTGCACCTGAAAACCGACCACGACCTGATCGGGCTGGTGTGGAAGGACCGCCCCGATCTGCCCAACCGCCCGGTCAGCGAGCACTTGGCCGACTTTAGCGGAGAACAGTGGAAGGATCGTCTGGGCAAGCTAACCGCCTGGATGAGCGAGGAAGGACTGGACTACTACCTGGTGAGCGCCCTCGACGAACTCGCCTGGCTGCTGAACCTGCGGGGTACGGATATTGACTTCAACCCGCTGATGGTGGGTTACTTCATCGCCGGCCGCCGGGGCGATCACGCGGTTTTTGCCGAGCAAGCGGAAGCACTGACCAAGTGGTCCGATCAATTGGAGGATCTACAACGGCTGCCCTACACCGACACGGAGCGGTACCTGCGCCGGCTGAATGCCCAGGACGCGGATATCGGCTTTGATCCGGCCACGACATCCGTTCTGCTGTCTACGGCGGCGGGGGGCGTAGCCTCATGTGGGGTGGAGAGCCCAATCCCGAAATGGAAGGCACGCAAGAACGAAACCGCCCTCAAACACCTGCGGGACGTAATGGCCCACGATGCGGTGGCTCTCCTCCGTTTGCGACGCTGGCTGGACGGTAAAATGTCAGCGGGTGTGACGGAGTACGAGGTGGGGGAAAAGCTGGCTGCTCTGCGGGGGGAGTACGACCGCTACGTCAGCGAGAGCTTCAATCCCATCGTCGGCTACAATGGCAACGGGGCCATCGTACACTACCACGCGAACGCCGAGCGGGCGGCTACGATCCGCCCGGAAGGTATTCTCCTGCTCGACAGTGGCGGACAGTACCACAACGGGACCACCGATATCACCCGCACGTTTGCCCTGGGGGAACCCACGCCCGAGCAGCGCCGGCACTTTACGCTGGTCCTGCAGGGGCACATCGATTTAGCGACCGCCCGGTTTCCTACGGGTACCAGTGGCGTGCAGCTGGACGGATTCGCGCGGCGGCCGTTGTGGCAGCACGAATTGAATTACGGCCACGGTACCGGCCACGGCGTCGGGTTTTTTCTGAACGTACACGAAGGGCCGGCGGGGATCAGTCCGAACCCCCGCTCGCAGGCCGCTCAGTATCCGTTGGAGCCGGGAATGGTGCTCAGCAACGAGCCGGGCTACTACCTGGAAGGGGAATACGGTATCCGTACGGAGAACCTGGTCGTGGTACAGGAAGCGGAAGGAGAGGGGTGGTTACAGTTCGAAACCATCACCCTGTTTCCCATTGAGCGTCAGCTGATCGAGGTGGATTTGCTTTCCCCCGCCCAGATAAGTTGGCTCAACGATTATCACCAGATGGTATGGGAG
>JBASAV010000591.1:0-3849 GCA_049650785.1 Lewinella sp.
CGGTATCACCTGCTCGACATCCGAAATGAGCGCGAAGTCCGGTACGGGAATGCGCATTGACCTGGACAAAGTCCCCACCCGACAGGCCGATATGAAGCCCTGGGAGATCCTCCTCAGCGAAAGCCAGGAACGCATGCTGATCGTCTGTGAAAAAGGCCGGGAATCCGAACTGCTGGCCGTATTCGAAAAGTGGGACCTGGAGTGCGAACAAATCGGTGAGGTGACCGACACCGGCCGCCTGGAATTTTACGCGGAGGGTGAGCTGGTGGCCGATGTGCCCAGTGAACCGCTGGTCCTCGGTGGTGGTGCACCCGTATACGAGCGGGAGACCCGCCGGCCGGCTTACCTGGATCGAATCGAAGCGTTCAACATGCAGGACGTGCCAGTCCCATCCGACCTGCGCTCCGTCGCCGAAAAACTCTTTAAAGCACCAAGCCTGGTAAGCAAGCACTGGATTACCGATCAGTACGACGGGACGGTGCGTACCAACAGCGTGACCGAAATGAATCCCTCCGATGCGGGGCTGGTACGCCTGAAGGGCACGGATAAGGCGCTGGCCGTTACGACGGACTGTAACAGTGCCTACGTCTACGCCGATCCTTACGTTGGCACGATGATCGCCGTAGCGGAAGCCGCCCGCAACATCGTCTGCTCCGGCGGGGAGCCCGTGGCCATCACCAATTGCCTGAATTTCGGCAACCCCTACAATCCCGAAGCCTTCTATCAATTCGTCCATGCCATCAAGGGGATGGGCGAAGCCTGCCGGGCCTTCAACACGCCGGTGACCGGAGGAAACGTCAGCTTCTATAACCAATCGCAGTACGAAGGAGGCCGGATCGAGCCCGTCTATCCCACGCCCACCATCGGCATGCTTGGCATAGTCGACAACATCAAACGGACCATGTCCCTGGGCTTTAAGGATCAGGACGACGTGATTTACCTGGTAGGTGACAGTAAGGAGGACCTGGGATCGTCAGAATACCTGCGGTCGATTCACGACATCGAGCACAGCACGGTACCCTATTTTGATCTGGAACAGGAACAAAAACTACACGCGGCGATCCTGCAGGCAATTCGTGGCCAGCACGTTAAAAGCGCCCACGACGTCAGCGACGGTGGACTTTTCCAGTCACTGGCAGAATCGGCCATCACGGGTGGCCACGGCTTCTCCGTCGAAACCGACCAGCATATTCGAAAAGACGCCTTTCTCTTCGGGGAGGCACAGGGTAGGGTAGTGGTGACTGCCGACGAATCACAAACGGGCGATCTGGAAGAGCTGCTGCACCACCACGGGGTGGGCTTCCGTGTGCTGGGACGTGTGGAGGGTGATGACTTCACCGTGGATGGGGAAGACTGGGGGAACCTGATGGCCTGGGAGATACGGCACAACGACACACTGGCGACTATCCTGGAGAGCTAATTCAACCAAGCCGGCTGACTACGCTTTTTCTAAAAAACCCCTTCCCATGCGGTACTTCGCTCTCTGCTGTCTTCTGGTTCTGCTTGCCGCCTGTACGTCGGAATCCGACACCGGCCTCACCATTGACGTCCATCTCGATGATGCCGCCGGACTCTCCGCTAATCTGGACCGGATCGTACTCGGCGGTGAAAAGGAAATGCTTAAGAGCGCGGCCATTGATGAGAACGGAGATTTTTCCTTTTCCTTCCCTCAATCGCTACGCGATGGACTTTACCAGGTTCGGGTGGGTGCACAGAAGGCCACGCTGGCGCTAAGCAGTGAGGACAGCCACGTGGAAATCAACGGACAGCTCGGCACCTTCGGAAGCTACGATTTTGAGGTAACCGGATCGGGGAGCGCGGAAGAGACGGCACAGACCGTCCGGCAGATCGCCGAAGTCCGTGGCCTCGAATCGCTAGAAGAGCAGATCAATAGTATTGATAATGACTACACGGCCGCCTACGTGACCTTTAATAGTCTGCTGCGCGCCGGTGAGCAGGGGTTGCCTATTCACGAGCGGGTGCTTGCGCGCTTGCCGGAGGACGATCCTAATCGGGTGACCTACGCGCAGTACGTGGATCAGTTGCGGCAGCAAATTGCTTTCCAGAATAGCCAGGAACAGATCCAGCCGGGTAAGCCCGCGCCGGACATCAGCCTTACCACTCCGGACGGGGAGACCGTATCGTTATCCGACCTTCGTGGCCAAGTGGTCTTGCTGGACTTCTGGGCGGCCTGGTGCGGCCCCTGCCGGCGCGAAAACCCCAACGTAGTGAAGGTCTACAACCGTTATAAGGATCAGGGATTCACCATTTTTAGCGTCAGCCTGGATGGTATCGACGACCGCCAGGCTGAACGCCTGACCCCGGATCAGTTAGAGGCCGCGAAAGAGAACCAACGTCAAAAGTGGGTGGCTGCTATCAACCAGGATGGGCTGACGTGGGATAGCCACGGCAGTGAACTCCGCAAGTGGAGTGGGGAGGCGACCGCCCAGTACGGTGTCCGCGCTATCCCGGCGACCTTCCTGATCGACCGGGAGGGTAAGATCGCGGAGGTAGGACTACGTGGTGCCTCGGCCATCGAGCAGGCACTACAGAAAGTGCTCTAGAAGAAATCGGTCCCGCCCCGTATGACAACCGGGTAGCATTCCGCCTCCATTTGGTATTCGTCTCTGTACGCCGAGATGATCTCCCGGGTAAAGTCGTCCATGCGGTCGTTGCGGACCAAGTTGATCGTACATCCTCCGAATCCGCCGCCCATTAGCCGCGCTCCGGCCACGCCACGGTAGCTTTCGGCGAAGGATTGCAGAAAGTCGATCTCGGGACAGCTAACCTCATAGAGGTCGCGCAGACCGGCGTGCGTTTCGTTGAGCAGATGGCCGATTTCGGTACTGCTCCCCGCTTCTAAGGCCATGACCGCCCGGCCCACGCGGCGGTTCTCTTCCACTACGTAGGTGGCGCGTTTGCGCACCGTTTCCTCCAGCTTGTTGCTGACCGCCTGTAATTGGTCGGGCAACGTAGCGCTGAGATGGGTCACGCGGGGGAAAGCGGATTGAATGGACTCAAGCGCTTGCTGACATTCCGCTACCCGCTTCGCGTAGGCGCCATCACTGAGATTGTGAGAAACCATGGAGTTGACCAGAAGAAAGCCGTGTTCCTGCAGAGCGTTCTTTACCGGTTCCGAGGACAGCGTTTGGCAGTTCAGTATAATGGGACCGGCCGGTGACCCATTCAGGCTGGCAAATTGATCCATTATACCGGAGGGAATATCCAGGTAGGTATTGCTGGATCGCTTGCAGAGCGCGGCCAGTGCGGGTCTACTGTGTTTCGTATTGAGCACCTCATTGAGGAGAAAGGCCATACCTCCCTCGAGTGCAGCGGAACTACTCATGCCCGAGCCACGTGGCAAATCGCCCCCGAATACTATTTCCATACCCGGTAATAAGTGTCCCTGATCCTGGTACTGGACGCCTATCCCAGCCAGGTAATCCGCCCAGAGGGTTCCGCTACGTCCCCCCAGGGGGAGAGCGAGGGTGGTGCGCTCGTTGAGATCCACGGCGTGCAGTCGCCACTCGGGTTCGTCGATCGGGCGCGCAACGAAATATATGGCATAATTGATGGCGGCCGGCATAACCAGACCGCCGGTATAATCGATGTGCTCACCGATGATATTTACCCGTCCCGGGGACCGAAGGGAGTACGCCCATGCTTCCGGCGGGCGATTTAATTCATGCGTGAGGTAGGTGGTGACGTGGGTCGGAAGTTGAACGGCCATTACTCGGTTTCATCCATGGTATGAAAAACGTTGGCTACGTCATCGTCTTCTTCGAGCATGTCGATGAGTTTGATGACCGCCTCCGCCTCGGTGTCCGATATGCTTTTTGTGTGGGTGGG
>JBASAV010000592.1:0-3645 GCA_049650785.1 Lewinella sp.
CCTCGACGGCGCGGGCCACGAGGTCGGTCAGGGGGCCGAACTTACTGCTCCGTTGGCGGTCACCGGTCTTCACCTTTATTTCAAATAGAATCTGACTCCGGGTGCCGTTGATCAGGTACAACTGATATTTCTCAGGTTCCCCGGCCTCGTTGAAAATAGGGTCAAAGGCCAGTTGTATGCCGGTATCGTGTCGGTTATTGACCTGGTCCGAAGCGGGTTGTTCGGGGGCGGCGGGCGCAGGAGGTGGGCTCTCCGGGTCGCAGAGGGCCAGGGCATGACCGGGAGCCGGCAAATGACCCATTCCGCCATCCAGCCGTATCTGGTACGTATCGTTGGGTAGTACGGACGATATCGTTCCGGCCTTGCCGGTCCGAAGTAAACTAACCCGATCTCCTACGTTGAAATTCATATGCGCCATCTTAGATTCAAATGGTAAGGCGTTCGTACCGGCTGTTGTTGCGAAGTAGGAGCGATGATTGCCCCGGAAGGCTACCTTGCGACCGTGGGAGTAGTACAACACATGAGATGGCGGCTGGCTCAATTCCTGGAGTGGCGATGGTGGCGATCCTACCTGCGACGCCAGTCTCCGGCCGCCTATCTCACCAGCAAGAAGCGCTACTGGGAAAAAGTGCTCCGCGAAATTGGATGGGAAGCGATCCCCGGCGCGCGCGTGGCCGATGTAGGCTGCGGACCGGCGGGTGTATTCATTGCCCTGCACGACATTCAGCGGGTAACGGCACTCGACCCGCTACTTCACCGCTACGACGAGCTGCCCATCTTTTCGCGGACGGCCTACCCGCAGGTACGCTTTATCGCACAAATGCTCGAGACGCAAGTGGATTCCGGCCCGTTCCGTCAGCTGTACTGTTTTAACGCCATCAACCACGTCAAAAACTGGAGCGCCGGGCTGGATGCCCTGACCGCCATGGCCGAGACGGGAACGGAGTTGCTGCTTAGTAGCGACGCGCATCGGCACCGATGGCTGCTACCCGTGTTCCGGGCCCTGCCGGGGGATGCCCTCCATCCGCAGCAGCATATGGCCGAGGATTACCGGATTGCCCTGCGCAAGCGGGGCTGGCGGATCGACCGGGAGGCGATACTTCGCACCGAACGCATCTTTGAATACCGGATCTGGAAATGTACCCTCAGCCCCGATCCACGCCTTCCGAGCGATGCTGAGGCCGGGTGAAAGTGCGGAAACGCTCCGAAAACCTCGGACTTTCGGTGCCCATCCATTTGTCCCAGAACGTGAAGTACAATCCGAAGTTAAAACGGGCCTGCTTGTGGTGGACGTCGTGATGGGTGGCTCCGATCAGTCCCCGGAGAAGGGGGATGCGTGCCCAGGAAGCAGGAAATACCTCGATGCCGGCGTGATTGATGGTCGCCGAGAGCGTCATCACCGCAAGTAGGGTGAGAAAGGCAAAGGCGTGCATCGGGATGAGTAGTACACTGAGGGGCAGAAATACGGCCTGGAGCACGGCCTCGATGGGATGAAAGCTGAAGGCGGTCCAGGCCGTCGTTTCGATGCTTTCGTGGTGCCAACGGTGGACCTTGTCGTATACGCCCGGCCGGTGCATCCAGCGGTGTATCCAGTAGTAATAGGTTTCCTGCGCGAAGAGGAAAATGGCGGGCCCTGCGATCAACCACGTGACCTCCCACCCCGAATCGAGCGTCAGATACAGCTGTGTCCAACCCGCCTGCCAGAGGAAAAGAACGGCGATTCCGAAGGCGGCAAATATGAGCGATACGACCGCTGAACGTCTGATCTCCGTTTTTACCTGCGCTCCGGCGCCCACATCATAGTGAAAAATGCGGTGGCGCAGCCGCTCGCGCAACCGCTGGCGGAGGAGGTAATGATACAGCCCACTAAAGGCGACGTAGCGCAGGAATATGACTACAAACAGCACCGCGATCCAAAATATCCAGTGTCCCACCATACGCTAATTGCCTTTCGGATCTACCTCCAACTGATCCTCCAGTTCCTGAGCGATCTTTTGTCCCCAGGCCTGACCAACCTGCATGCTCTGTTGCTGAACCAATGGCATTTTGGCCATGATGGATTGTGCCAGCGGATTCTGGTGGTATTCGATTAGGAAGTCAATCTCCTCCTCCGTATAGTTGGCCAGGTATATGCTAGCCAGTTCGGCCTCGATGTCCTGGAAACCATTCTGTTGGATCCGCTCCGTAAACTTGGTCCACCAACTGTCGGGAATCCCCTCAAAAGCGGGGGATTCTTTCTGCATGTTGATCATGTTGAGGGCGGAACTGACGAACATATCTTCCGATCCCGAGACCTCAATCAGGTGTAGTACCTTAGCTTCCAGGCTATCCGACTGGCCAGCAACCGTGCCGGTCAGCACAGCACAAATAAAGAAGAGTATCAGTTGTTTCATATCTTCAAATATATCCTATTAACCCTTCCGCTGCTACTCGGTTGCGGCAATCGGCCTATGACTTCCCCAACCACCGTCGAACGTATCATTGACTGGCAGGGCCATCGGGGCGCGCGCGGCCTGCTACCCGAAAACACGATTCCCGCCTTTCTGCGCGCACTGAGCTATCCGGAGATATCCACGCTCGAACTGGACGTGGTGATCAGTGGCGACGATCGGGTGATCGTGAGCCACGATCCCTTCATGGAACCGGACATCTGTTCCTTGCCCGATGGGGGAGGTATTACGGATACCATTCGCCTGCGAGCACTCACCACGGCGCAAATTGCTACCTACGATTGCGGGCAGCGTGTGCATCCGCGCTTCCCCGAGCAAACATCGCGCCCGGCGAGTAAACCTACGCTGGCCGCTGTTTTCGCCGCCGTGGATCGGTACTGCCTACAGCAGGGTAGGGAGGTGCCCCGCTATAATATCGAGCTAAAGTACCAGGCAGACTGGGAACCGGAACTGGTCCCGGGGCGGGAAGAATTTGCCCGACTTGTACTGGCTGATGTAGCGGACTGGGGACACCCGGAGCTGGTCAACTTGCAATGCTTTGATCCACCGACCTTGGCCGTCCTGCACGAGCTTGCTCCGCAAATCCCCCTGGCTTATCTCGATGAGTCACCGGGAAACGTGTCCGAGAAGATGGAGCGCTTAGGATTTACACCGGAGATATACAGTCCGTGGGAGAATGGACTTACCGGAGACATCATTGGGCAGGCCCAGTCCATGGGTATGCGCGTCATTCCCTGGACGGTGAACGAGGTAGCGCGCATGCGGGAACTCGTATCCCTCGGGGTGAATGGAATCATTACGGACTATCCGAACCGGATCGCGGAGGTAAACCAAGCAGAATGACGTGGTCGCTACGGACCTGGCTGCTCGTGCTGGTCATCCAGCTACTTCCGGGGTGTCAGGGCAAACGTCCGACCGGGGAGGCCGTTACCGGAGAGCGCGCTTTTCCGGCCACCTTCATGCGGGGAATGACCTTTGCCCACGAAGGGTATCGCGGACATAATGGATATGGCGGTGACTTGGTAGGCCCTTCGCTCGATAGCTTGAAGAGACTGAACGTCAATGCTATAGCCATCATTCCCTATACATTCATGCGGGATATGCAACCGATAGATACCCTCCCCATTCCGGAGCATTATGGGTCGGAGAACGATTCGGCGGTTCTCGTGTCTATCCGGCAGGCACAGGCCAGGAG